>CAYXKQ010000123.1:0-5209 GCA_964465715.1 uncultured Chloroflexota bacterium | reverse complement strand
CTGCCGGATCAGTTCGGCGGAACCAGGCTGGACCCCCTAACCGCCCGGGACCGCTGGGACCGGCTGCGCACCCGGGTCGGGCGCTGATGGGAACCGGGTACCCCGGCGACCGGCTGCTGGCAGCGTTGCTGGAGGCCCGTGGCGAGATCGTGCGCGAACCGCTCGGCGGGCGGACCCGCCACCAGGTGCACCGTATTTGCGCCGGCCGCGAAAGCTGGGTGCTCAAGACCTACCGGGAAGAAATCGACGAACACTTCGCGCACCGCTTCCGGCGCGAGGAGCGCCTCCTGACGCTGCTGGCGGATTCGGCGCCAGGGCTCGCCCCGGGAGTCAGGTCCGGAGTTATCGGAACCAAGGGGGCGTTCCTGGTCATGGAAGACCTGGGGCCCGAATCCGTGAGCCTGCAACGGGCGCTGGGTAATTCCGGGGACCGAGCCGGTCTGCTTGCCGGGGCGGTGGCGGCGCTGGCCAGGTGGCACGCCTTCACGCTGGAACGCCACGATCTGCTGGCGGCGTTCTGCCAGAGCATCGTGCTCGATCGCAACGACCGCGAAACGCTCGTGCGACGATACCTCCTCGCTCTCCGGCGGATTGAATCGGAGATGCCCGAATCGCGGGCCCGGACCCTCGCCGGCAAGGTCATCGAGCCGCTGCTGGAGCGCCCGCAGCGGGTCATTCACAACTCGGCGAATGCGCTAAATTTCGTGGTTCGGGCGAACGGATCGGTGGCGCTTATCGACTTTGAGACCGTCTCGCTTGGTCCGCTCGAATTCGACCTGGCCGAACTGGCGATCCACCCCGCGGCATATGGGCGCCACGGCCTCGCCGGGACCGCCGCCCTTTACCCGGGCGAGGCGGACCCCGAAGCGCTGGCGCACGCCGGCCTGCTGCGGGCGATAGACGCCTGCGGGGCGCTGGCGCGGCAGGCGCGGCGGGCGCCCGATCCGCAGACGGCCGGTGACCTTGATCGCCGCGCGGGCCGCTACCGGAAAGTTGCCATTCAGATCGCCGAGGAACTAGGTGTCGGGGACTGCGGGTTGGCGGCGTGATCCTGCTGGAGGACTTTCTGACCGCGACCGGCGGCCGCCTGGTTGGCTCGGTGGAGCGCCAGCGCTGGAGCGGATATTCCCACGACAGTCGCCAGGTGGGGGCCGACCGGATATTTGTGGCCATGCGCACCGAAACCGGCGATGGACACGCCTACATAGCCGATGCGGTGGAAAACGGCGCACGGTTGATCGTCTGCGAACGCGACCCGCAAAGCGACTGCGCCCACATCCGGGTCAAGGACTCGGGCCGGGCGCTGCGCGATTACGGGCGCTGGGCGATCGAACGGTTCGGCCCGACGGTGGTAGCGGTGTGCGGATCGGTCGGCAAGACCACGGTACGGGAATTTGCTTACCAGCTCTTTTCCGCCCAGCGCCTGACTTTCCGCAACCCGGAGAACTTCAACGGACTGACCGGGCTTCCCCTGGCGCTCGGCGAACTGGGCCGCGAGCACGCTTACGCCATCCTGGAAATGGCCTCCGACACGCGCGGCGAGATCGCCGCCCTGGCCGGGATCGCCCCGCCCAGGGTGTGTCTTTTGACAACGTTCGATGAGACCTACATTGAGTACTTTGGATCGATGTCGGAAATCGCGGCCGAGCACGCCTCGATCGTGGCCGCGCTGGGCCCGGCCGGACTGCTCATCTACCCGGCCGGGGACCCGATCGCCGAGGAACTGGCGGCCGCCCATCCGGGGCCCAAATCCGCCTATGGGATCGGAGGCGGGCAGTTGCGCGCCGAGCGGCTCCTTTCCCGACCGGACCGATCAACGTTCCAACTCTGTGGGCGTGGACCGGAGATCGCGGTGGAACTGCCACACGGCGGACGCGGCCAGGTGCTATGCCTGCTGGCCGCGCTCAGCGCCGGAGTGCGATTGGGTTTTGATCCCGACCAACTGATCTCCGACTGCCGCACCCTGCAACCACCTCCGGGTCGGCTGCGGCGGTTGGCCGGCAAGGGAGGCGTGACCCTGTCCGACGACAGTTTCTCCATTTCGCCAGCATCGCTGGCCAACGGCCTGGAACTCCTGCGCCGGTCGGAAGGCCAACGGATCTGCGTGCTTTCCGGCTTCGAGCATCTGGGGCCCCACGAAGCGGCCGCGGCGCGGCGCGTGGCCGACGATCTGGCCAAGATCGACGAGGTCGTCTTCTACGGTCCGGACACCGCGGCCCTGCGGTCGGCGGCACGCGCCGCCGGACTGGCCGACGGCCAGATCCATCGTGCCCTGAACCCCAGCCAGGCCGGACTGCAGGTCGATCGCCTTACAAAGCGCGGCGATACGGTCTACGTGAAGGGCGGTCCGGGGGCGCGCCTTGAGCAACTCCTGTCCGAACTGATCGCCGATCCCGCCGATGCCGCCCAGCTCTGCCGCCAGACCCGGATCTGGCAGAACGTGGTAACAGTCAATCCCGACGAGCCGGTCTGGGCGCGCATCGATCTGGACGCGATCACCGCCAACACCAAAGCATTCGGCCAGCAGCTCGGCCCCGGCACCGGGATGATCGCGGTGCTCAAGGCCGAGGGCTACGGTCACGGCGCGCTGCGGGTGGCCACCGCCGCCCTGGACGGCGGCGCCAACCGGGTGGCGGTCGCCCGGCCCGGCGAGGCACGCGATCTGCGCTCGGCCGGGCTGGACGCCCCGATCCTGGTTCTGGGGGTGACCCTGCCGCGACAGCTGCGCACCGCGATCCTGGCCGATTGCGAACTGACCGTCTGCGATACCGAGCAGATCCGTGCGCTCGATAACGCCGCCCGGGGCCTGGGGCGACGGGTCGCCCTGCACCTCAAGGTGGATACCGGTATGGGCCGGATCGGGGCCCGGCCGGCCGACGCCCTGGACCTTGCGCGGATGATCGAGGCGGCGCCGAATGCCTCCCTGGCCGGCGTTTACACCCACTTCGGGCAGGCGGGTGACGCCGATCTTTCGCACGCCCGCGGCCAGTTCGCCGTATTCGAGAAAGTCCTCGCCGACCTGGGGCGCGCCGGAATCGATCCCGGGCTGCGCCATTGCGCCGCCACCGCCGCGGCACTGCGAATTCCACCGGCGCGCCTGGACGCGGTGCGCCTGGGAATCGGTCTGCTCGGCATAGCCCCGGGGCCCGGGATCGGCCTGCCGGCCGGCTGCCGGCCGGCGCTCTCCATGCATGCCCGGATAGTCCAGGTCCGCCCGCAGAAGGCCGGAGCCCTGATCGGCTACGGCACCTCCGGACGGCTCGACCGCGATGCATTGATCGCCACCGTGGGCGCCGGCTACGGCGACGGATTCCGGCGCGGCCCCGGTTCCTGGGGGCCGGTGATAGTCCGCGGCCGCCAGGTCCCGATAGTGGGCCAGGTCTGCATGGACATGTTCATGGTCGATGCGACCGACGTGCCGGGAGTGCGGGTCGGCGACCAGGTCGAACTGATCGGTCCCGGGCTGCCGGCCCAAACCGCCGCCGAGCGGACCGCGACCATTTCCTACGAAGTGGTGTCTTCGCTTCTCGCAAGGGTGCCCCGTGTCTGAGATTTACATGCACAGCTGGACTTTCCGCGAACGGAGCTTCGCCGAGGCCTGCCAGGCCGCGGCCGCGATCGGCTACGTCGGGGTCGAGGTCTACCCGGGGCACTATTCCGATCCGGACGATGCGGCCGGATCGCTCGCCCGGCTGGCCGCCGAGGCCAGCGCCGCCGGGACCGAAATCGCGGCGGTGCCGCTGCGCTGCGACAGCCGCTCGGCGGCCGAATTCGATCTGGCCGTCGGAGTCACCGAAAAGATCCTGGACGCATGCGCCGGGATCGGCGCGGGGCTTGTCAACTGCATGATCTCGCACGTTCCCGGGCCGAGCTGGTCGGAGGCGGGTTCGGCCGCAATCAGCGGGCACCAGCACAGCTGGACCCAGCATTATGTAAAGTTTCTGGCCGATTCAGCGCGCGACCGCGGTCTCACCATCTGCCTGGAAACGCACATGCTTTTCGCCCACGACAGCGTGGCGGCGGCCCTTGGCTATCTCAAGGGCCTTGGCCCCCGACTCGGCCTCACCCTGGACCCGGCCAATCTGGCCGGATACGCGCACGGCGAATCATGGGAGGAGGCGCTGGCCCTGGCGGGCGACAGGTTGCTGTATCTGCACGCCAAGAACCACCACGGACGCGGGCAGGGCGCCGATTTCGACCGCGGTCTTTCAGACGGCGACATTGACTGGGCCGGAGTGATCAGGGGAGCAAAAGAACGCGGTCGGGTGCCGCCGGTCTGCATCGAGTATTCGGGCGGCGCAGAACCATGGAGCACCGCCGCGCACGACTTTGAATTCCTCCAGAGCGTGATGGCCCGTTAGGTTGAGTTTCAAGCTCTCTGAGCTGGGGATTTCGCTGGGGCGCGAACTGGCCGGTGACCAGGATCTGGAATTTAGCCGGGTGCAGTTCGATTCGCGGCGCGAGCTTCCCGGCAGCCTTTTCGTGGCCCTGCCCGGCGAGCGGACCGACGGCAGGCGTTACGTGGCCCAGGCCCTGGCCGGCGGAGCGCACCGGGCGCTGGTCGCAGCGCCGGTTCCGGACGCCGACCCGGACCGGCAGATCCAGGTAGATGACCCGCTGGCGGCGATCGCCCGCCTGGCCACCCTGCTACGACATATGCGCGCCCCGCGGGCGGTGATCGGAGTCACCGGTTCCAACGGCAAGACCACCACCAAGGACATGATCGCGGCGGCGCTTGAGCCGCTCGGCGGCGTGCACAAGTCCCAGGCCAGCTTCAATGCCGAGATCGGGGTCCCGGTCACGGTCGCCGGCCTTCCTCCGGGCGCCGAATTCGTGGTGGTGGAACTGGGCGCCCAGGAGGTCGGCGAGATCACCCGCTACTGCCGGATAGCCGACCCCACCGACGCCGTCATCACCAATATCGGGCACGCCCACATCGGCCTTTTCGGGTCGCGCGAGAACATCGCTTTCGCCAAGGGCGAACTGGGGGCCTGGCTGCGGCCGGAGGGGAACCTGATCCTCAACGCCGACGATCCGTACGCCGGCCAGCTCGCCGCGCGCACCCGCGGGCGGGTGCGCTGGATCTCCGAAAGCGACCCCGGCGCCGAGTTCGGGGTCAGCTTCCGGCCGACCGACCGTGGTCTGTGCTTCTCGCTTGCCACCCCCGGCGGCTGCGCGGAAGTTGAGTTGCCGACGCTTTCGCCGAAGG
>CAYXKQ010000122.1:0-5263 GCA_964465715.1 uncultured Chloroflexota bacterium | reverse complement strand
CCCTTCTGCGATTCGGGTCTTCAGCAACTGCAGATCACGGCCGGATCTCTGGTGCCCGACTTCGCGCCCGGCCGAAACCGATATCGGCTGCTGGTCGACGAGGGGGAAGCCGAGAGCGTAATAACGATCAGGCCCGGGCCGTTTGAGTCCGGGTCCGAGATCGTATTCCTGGGGCCGGCAGCGGAAGCACTCGCGGACGCGGACCCGCGCGCCGCCGGCTTCCAATTGGATCTTGCCGAACTTGACCTTTCCGCTGCGGCATACCACGTGCAGATCAGGGTGTCCGGGACTGGCAGCGAGCGGACCTACGGCATTCAAATCGAGCGCGCTCGTCCGGGAGATACGCGCATTGAATCTATAGCGATTCTTGGTTTCCCATCCACATTTCCGGAGGGTGCTTACTATCTGCGGCGTTGGGTCGACCACTCGGACAGCAGGATCACCGTCGACGTTCTGACTCATGACCCCGCGGCGAAGATCCGGTTCTACTCTTCGCCCCGCGGCCAAAGCGCGCTGCGCCCGCTGCCCGATGCCGATGGCGATGAAGACAACGGATTCCAGGTCGATCTGGCTGTCGGACCGAACATTCTCCTGCTTCGGATCGGGGACCTGGAATCTGAATCGCAACTCTATTCGCTGGCCATCGTCCGCAATCCGGGCAGGCCATCCCGGCCAATGATCAGCAGCGTTCGGAGAAGTGCAGAATTCCTGGAGTTGCACTGGGAGCCGCCGCTGGATGACGGGGGCAGCCAAGTCTCCGGATACGACATTCGCTACATATTCGCCGATTCACCCGACAGGTCAGAACTTGATTGGACGCTCGTCGGCGGTGTTTCCCCAGACCGTGGCCTTCACCGGCCGATTCCAGGGCTGGAGAGCCAATTGAGCTACGAGTTTCAGGTGCGCGCCCGCAACAGCGTTGGGGCGGGACCCTGGTCGATCCCGTACGCCGCCTAAGCGGGCGGAATCCTGACCGCCGCTCCGGTTCGGCCGGACTCATAGGCCGCCATGACGATCTGCAGATTGCGGTAACCGGCCGAGAATTCAACCGGCGGCGGCCGACCGTTTGCGAGCGCCTCGGCGTAGTCGGCGAATAACCCCTCGAATCCGAAATGGATCTCGCCCTCGACATCGACGGTTTCGGTGTCGCCCCCGCGCTGGATCGTTAACCGGCCCTGACCGAAACGCGGGAAGCTGAGCACGCCCTCGGCGCCGTGCACTTCCGATACGGCCTGACCCGGTCCGGTCCAACCCTGGGCAATCAGTGAAAACGAACCGTTGGCGTGGCTCAGTTGGATCAGGCCCAGATCCTCGACGTCGATCTCGTGCACGAACGTGCCGAATCCGGCGTAGACCGCTTCGACCGAAGAGTCCAGTAGGGCCTCGGACATATAGCAGTAGTGATAGGCGTTGTCGATGATCGCCCCGCCGCCGCCACGCGCAGATTTAGTCCGCCAGTCGGGATCGTAGCCGGCCGCGCCGGGGTAGTGCGAGGGCGAGAATCCCTCGCTGCGGAACAGGTGCGGGCGCCCTATCGCTCCGGCCCGGATCAGCTCCAGGCCGCGCTGAACCTCGGGCCGCCAGAGGTAATTGTGAATCAGGCAGGCCGGGAATCCCGAATCCGAGACCGCCGTCATGATCGCATCTGCCTCGACCATGCTGGTAGCCATCGGCTTTTCCATGAGGATCGCCTTGCCGGCAGCGGCAGCGGCCTGCAGCGAAGGCAGGTGCAGAAAGTGCGGCAGGGCCATGTCGACCAATTCCACGGTCTCGAGCGCCAGCAGGTCCTGCCAGTCGGTGAACCGGTGCTCGGCCGGGACCGCGAAGCGATCGGCGATCAGGTCGCGCCGGACGGCGGACGGGTCGGCTACGGCAACTACGCGGAAGCGGTCGCGCAATTTCGCGAACGCCGGCGCGTGTCCCTCCTCGATGATGCGGCCGCAACCGACGATGCCCACGTTGATCATGTAGCCTCCCCTGGCCTTTTGCGGGTGATTGGCTGTTGAATTCCTATGGGTTGTCGCCGCCGATGTCGAATCCGAGCACCTCGCGCAGATAACGCGTGTTGTTGGCCAGGCTCTCCCGCGCGGTCGTCTGCGAGCGGTCGAGCTCGATGGTGAGCCAGCCGTCGTAGTCGGCGTCGCGCAGCACCTGGACGAATCCCGGGGTGTCGACAATGCCGTCGCCGAGCTCGGAGAAGAACGCCAGGTAAGGCGCCAGACCCTCCTCGCGGATGTTGGCCTCCGGGGTGTCAAGATCCGGTGAGTAGTCCTTGATGTGAACGTAGCAGATGATTGGCGCGTACCGTTCGCAGATCGCCACCGGGTCGGATCCGGCCTTGGCGATGTGGGCCGGATCGAGCACCATCTTCACCTTTTCGGTGTCTACCAGGTCGAAGATTCGGTGAATCTCGGATTCTTCCTGCACCGGGGTGTTCCAGTGGGGATGGATTCCGGCGGTCACGCCCAGTTCCAGGCAGCGCTCGCCGATTTCGTTGGCCACCGCCGCCATCGTCTTGAATTGCTGGTCGCTGGTGCCGCCGTCGAGATGCGGTGCGGCCGGTCCGAGCACAAGCCGGTCGGCACCCATCGATTGCAGAAATTCGGCGATCCGCATGTTCCAGGCGATCGTTTCCTCCTCTTCGCCGGCGGCCCAGAAGCGGGCCCCGCCGTAAAGGGCAGTTAGCCTCACTCCGGCGTCGGAGAACTTGGCCCTCAGGTCGTCCTCCCGTCCGGCGAATTCGTCGACCACGCCCGCGAACGTCTCGGTCCCGCGGTAGCCGAATTCGGAGATTTCCTTGAGCGCCAGATCAAGGTCCTGACCCCAGGTGATCTGGTGCACGGAGAGGCGGAAGTTTGCCATTGTCTAGTGATTCCTGACTAGGGTATGAGAATGCGAATGGAGACGTCCCCGCGGGCGGCGACGACTAGGCCCAGTAGGCCTCTCCGGCGGGTTCGAAAACGGTCGCCTGGCGGAGCACGTCGATGCCTTTTTCAAGACCTTCCTTGGGCGACATGAGACTGTCCTCATGCTCGATCGAGAGCGCGCCGTCGTATCCGATCAGGCGCAGCTCGGAGACGATCGCCTTCCAGTCCTCGACCCCGTGACCGTAGCCAATGGAGCGGAAAATCCAGGACCGGTCGATCTCGCGGGTGTACGACTTGGTGTCCAGAACTCCGGTACGATCGGCATTCTGGGGATCGACCTTCACGTCCTTGGCGTGGAAGTGATGCATCGCACCGGCCCGGCCGACGGCCCGTATCGCGGTCGGAATGTCCATGCCCTGCCACCACAGGTGCGAGGGGTCGAAGTTGGCCCCGATCACGTCGCCGACTGCCTCGCGCAGCTGCAGCAGGGTGTCTATGTTGTAGACGCTGAACCCAGGGTGCATTTCCAGCGCAATCTTGGTCACGCCGTGATCGGCCGCGAACGCGGCCTCCTCTTTCCAGAAGGGAATCAGCACGTCCTCCCACTGGTAGCGCAGGATTTCCGGGTAGTCGGGTGGCCAGGCGCAGGTGACCCAGTTGGGGTGTTTGGCGCCCGGCGCGTCGCCCGGGCAACCCGAGAAGGTGATGACGGTGTCGAGTCCGAGTTTTTCGGCCAGCAGGATCGCGTTGCGCTGGTCGTCAAGGTGCTGCTGGGCAAATTCCGGATCCGGATGGATCGGATTGCCGTGCATCGAAAGCGCCGACAGTTCAAGACCGGAATCGCTCAGGACCTGCGAAAACTCGGCAAATCTCTCCTCGCTGGCCAGTATCTCGACCGAATTGCAGTGGGCGTTGCCGGGGTATCCCCCGCAACCCAGCTCGATCGCCCCGCAGCCGACGTCGCGCAGGTAGCCGGCCACTTCGGGCAGGGGTTGGTCCGAAAAGAGGACCGCAAAAACACCAATCTTCACGTTCGTATTGCTCCTTTTTGATTACGCGCCGCCGCATCGAGGCGGAGCTTTTCTGGTATCAGTACTCGATCCGCACCCGGGCCCCGTCCATCTCCGACGAGCGCGCTATCGCCTCGCAGACAACATCGGCGCGGTAGCCGTCTTCAAATGTGGCGCCCCAGGGGGCGACCGGTTTGTCGTTGGCCACGCAATCGAGGAAATGGCAGAGCTCGTGCACGAACGTGTGTTCCCAGCCGATCATGTGTCCCTGCGGCCACCAATTGGTCCAGTAGGGGTGATACTGCTCCGAGACCATCACGTTCGTGAACCCGTTGGCGTTGCCGGGTTCGGAAGACCCCGAGAAGACCTGCAGTTCATTCAACCGCTGAATGTCGAACGCGATCGAGCCCTTGGATCCGTTGATTTCGAACATGTTGCCGTTCTTGTTGCCGTGGGCAAAGCGGGTGGCCTCCAGGGTCCCGATCGCCCCGCCCTCGAATTCGACCAGCGCAAGGTAGGCGTCGTCGACCGTGACCGGCGCGGTTTGCCCGGGGTTGTCCGGGTCCGGCCGCTCCTCCACGAAAGTCTTGAGCTTGCCGTTGACGGCGGTCGGCTCACCCACCAGAAAGCGGGCCAGGTCGATGGTGTGGGCGCCCAGGTCGCCGAGCGATCCCGACCCCGCCTGCGATTTGTCCAGTCGCCAGACTCGCGGGGCGCCCGGATCCACCAGCCACTCCTGGAGGTACAGGCCGCGGAAATGGCGAATCTCGCCGACAACGTCGTCCTCGATCAACTTGCGGGCCAGGACTACCGCCGGGACGAAGCGGTAGTTGAAGGCGGTCATGTGCTTTATGCCGGCTGCCTCGGCGGCCTGCCACATTGCCCGCGATTCGGCGGCATTGCGGCCCAGCGGCTTTTCCGAGACGACGTGCTTGCCGGCCTCAACCGCGGCCATGTTGGCCTCGTAGTGAATGTCATTGGGACCGGAGTTGTCGATTACATCGACTTTGGGGTCGGCGATTACCTCGCGCCAGTCGGTCGAGTGCTCGGCAAATCCGTAGCGCCGGGCGGCTTCGGCGACCGCGTCGCCGCTGCGGCCCGCCACCCGTTGCAGGACCGGAATCGCCGGCGGCGGATACATCATGTACGGGATCTTTTTGTAGCCGTTGGAATGGGCCTTGCCCATGAATGCGTAGCCGAGCATTCCGATCCCGATTTCGGGGGCATTGCCACCGTCGGTCACAACCGCCTGCGAATGGAATCCGCCCGAGTCCTCACTCATTCACAACTCCGCCAATCTCGATTCGTGCCGGGTTCTGACCACGGTTTCGCCGGACCGCCGGGTCCGGTCGCCGGGCCGAGTGCCTCTCCCGGCCCGGTGAGCGG
>CAYXKQ010000121.1:0-5275 GCA_964465715.1 uncultured Chloroflexota bacterium | reverse complement strand
TCCTGGCCAAGCGAGAAATCAAAACCCGGCCAGGACCCGAGCGGGGCGCCGACCCAGGGGGCGTCCAGAATCAAGTCGGCGTCGTAGATCCCAAAGTACCCCGCGACCACGCAGCCCACGGTGATGCCGATGATCGGCGACCAGAGGCGTAGCGCCGGCGGAGCGCGCAGAATCATCAGCACGATCATTCCCAGAGTCGCCAGCGCCGTTACCGGTGCGGCTTCCGCAGCTGCATCGGCCGGGACATCCCCGGCCGCATCAAATACCAGCGGCATCACGGTGACGGCGATCAGCATGATCACCGTGCCGGCGATTACCGGCGTAAAGATCCGGCGCAGCAGCGCCAGGCGCGATGCCAGCAGGAACTGGATCAGCGAAGAGACCACGATCAGGGAGGCCATCAGGGCCGGGCCGCCTTCGACCAGGGCGGCAACGCAGACCGCGATGAAGGCCCCCGAGGTCCCCATGATCAGGATGTGACCGGACCCGATCGGCCCTACGCGGACCGCCTGCACCACTGTGGTCAATCCGCAGATGAGCAGGGCCGCGAAAACGCCCCAGTTTAGGTATTCGGCCGGTTGATCGGCGATCCGCGAGACGATCACCACGGTCAACACGACCGGGGCCACGATCACCATCGCCGACTGAATGCCGGCGCCGATCGCGATCGGCGCCGGCGGGACTTCGTCGGGCTCGTAGCGCACGTTTTCGTTGACGGGGTTAGATGCCAAGCTGGGAGCCTTTCGGGGGCCGTCGGCCAAGTTCAGAATTTGGGATTCGGATCGAATGGGCGACCGTGTCTATTCTGTGTGATTTCTTGCCCAATCTGCGGTCGGCCGGCATCAGGTGAACCGCCGGTCGGGATCAAGTCCCCGGCAGAGCAGGGCCAGTCCCTCCCGCATCGGCCGCGGGTCGGGCAGCGGCAGCATCTGCCCCGTACCGACGCCGGGAAACCAGTTCACGAGCGGCGCCTCGCTGTAGGCAACCCGTTGGAACGGAAACGCCCAGTATCGACCCGGCGCATTTCCGCCCAGGAACCCCGCCATCTGGTTCGCCGGAAGGGCGGTCCGAAACCACAGGCCGGACCGGCCCATCCCCGCGGTCGCCCCAGCGTGCTCCGCTTGCGCAAGACCGGGCAGGATCTCCATCAGGGCTCCCTCCGCCTCCCCGACCCGATCGCCGGGCCCGGAAAGGGCCAGGCGGGTCGAATCCTGGTCGAGCTGGAACCCTTCGACCACGTCCAATTGCCGGCGGGCCTCAGACAGGAGGGCAAGGAACCGTTCCGGCTCCATCCCCGGTGCCTCCAGCTCCAATCGCTTCTGCGGGAGCGGGCGGAGCCTCAATTGCAATTGCGCCGGGGCGGCCAGCACGCCCATGCTCCCAAAACAGCTGCGGACCAGGTCGTAACCGGCCGAATTCTTGACCGTGGCCCCGCCGGTGGTAACGATTTCGCCGCGCCCGCTGACCAGCGTGCCGCCCAGGACCCAATCGCGCGGGTTGGGGAACAGCGCGCTGGTCGTGAACGCGGCCCCGGAAAGGTAGGTCTGGGCCAACCGGGTCTGCCCCGGCAGCGGCCGCACCGGCCATTCCAGCCCGACCGACTGCAGGTGCGCGGCCAAACGTTCGTGGCCAATCCCGGCCTCCACCCGGCAGGTCAGGTCCCCCTCGGACAGATCCAGGACCCGGTCGAGGGCGCTCAGGTCCAGGCCGATGTATTCGGTCTGCGGGGGTTTTCGGGCCCAGTGCGAAGACCAGGCGGCCAGGATTCCAAGCTTTTGGTTGCTGCCGCCGATCATCTTCGCCAGGGCGGCGGTGCTTCCTGGTCGGAGGGTGTTCAATTGCGATCCGAATCTATGGCCAGCCGGTAGACCAAGTCCTTGGGCAATCGGTGGCGGGCGGCCAGGTCGCGCGCCGCCCGGCTGGGGGATAGGCCCGAGTCCCGCAGCTCGGCCAGTTCGGCTCGCAGCCGGGACTCGGACGGGGGAGGTGCCGGCTTTCGTTGAGGATCCAGCACCAGCGTCTTCTCCCCGCGGCCCAGCGCAACCATCTCCAGTCGCGGAGCCCGGCCCAGGGTGGTGCGGACCACCGTTTCGTGCAACTTGGTCAGCTCGTGGCAGATGACGACCCCGGTGTCGGGACCCAGCAGATCGGCGAATTCAGCCAGCAGTCCGGGCAGGTCGTGGGGTCCGGCAAAAACCACCATTGGCAGATTGGTCGCGACCGCCGATTCCAACAGCTGCATCCGCCGCGACCGGCGCGACGGCAAAAAGCCGAGAAAAACGTGCCCGCCGCTCTCCAAGCCCGACACCGCCAGGGCGGCGGTGACCGCCGAGGGTCCGGGAACGGACCTTACCGGGTGACCGCGCTCGTGGGCTAGGCGGACCAGGCGGGCGCCGGGATCGGCAACCGCCGGGGTTCCCCCGTCGGTTACATAGGCCACATCACCGTCGGCCAGCGCTTCGGCGGCCCGCCGCCAGGCCGAGTCCGGGGAGTCGCCATGCAGGCTGAGCGGCCGGTTGCGGATGCCCAGATGCGTGAGGAGCTTGCGGGTGCGGCGGGTGTCCTCGGCGTAAATCACCCCTGCCCCATCCAGGACCGCGTGCGAACGCGGCGATATGTCTTCCAGATTCCCGATCGGGGTGGCGACCACGAAGAGGGTCCCCATGGCCTTGTTCGCCCCCGCTAGTTCGAATACACGCCGTTCGCGACCACATCGCGCGGCCAATGGCCCGCTTCGACCGCCAGTGCGTTGTCGACGCAGGCGTGGGCGGTCGACGCGGTGGTCTCGACCGTGTTTCCGGCCACGTGCGGGGTCAGGACGACATTGGGATGTTCGCCGAACGCTTTGTCGAACGCGGGTTCGTTCTTGAATACATCGAGCCCGGCGCCGGCGATCCGGCCTTCGCGCAGTGCCGCCAGCAGCGCGGCTTCGTCGACCAGGTCGCCGCGGGCCGCGTTAATCACTATGGCGCTGGGGCGCATCAGGGAGAGGGTGTGCGCGTTGACGATTTCGCGGGTCCCGCCGGTGGCCGGCGCGTGCAGGGTGACGATGTCGGCGTTGGCGAAAAGCTCGTCGGCAGTCGCAACGACCGTGATCCCCTCGTCGGCCACGCTTTCCTGGGTCACGTACGGGTCAAATCCCAAAACCGGCATCTGGAAGGCCCGCGCGCGGCGGGCCACCGCCCGACCGATCCGGCCCAGCCCGAATATCCCGATCGTCTTGCCGTGCAGGTTGTTGGCAAATTTCGGTTGCCAGCTGCCGGAGCGCATGTCGGCGTCCAGCTCGGGCACGCGCCGCAGCAGCATCAACATCATCGCCAGCGCCATGTCGGCGACCGTTTCGCTGTTGCTGCCCGGCGTGTTGCAGACCGGAATTCCCCGGGCGGCGGCGGCGTCCAGGTCAACCATGTCGACCCCCACGCCGGTCCTAAATATCCCCTTCAGCTTCGGCGCGGCGTCGATTACCCGGGCGCTGACGTCGTCGCGGCCGTTGGCGAACAGATATTCGACGTCGCCGATCTCGCCAAGGAGGTCCTCCTCGGTAAGCGGCGGTTCGGCCTCCGACACCACGACCTCCCAGCCGGCTGCCCGCAGGCGATCGAGTTGGGCTTGCTTGAGCCAGGACTCGGCCATCGGCCGGCCCATGAGAGCGGTAGGCATCGCGGCCGGCTCCGGAGGGGGGAACTTGAAACAGGAGATTCGGCGCAGTCTAGCCGCAACCGGGAGTTCGGGCCCGGCCTAGGCAAAATTGAATGCCCGACCAGATTCGATTTGCCCGCCCGCGGCTGTGCCGCATGCCCTATACCGCCCGGAGAGAATTCAAATTGATACCTTCCGCCGCCCAGCTCGAACAGTTCAAACAGCAGGGTTACTTCATCACCGATCCGGTGCTTGATCACGATCTACTGGACCAAGTCGCTGCCGATTTCGAACGCCTCCGGGCCGAGCAGGATTCCGATCTTCGCTCGGCCGGCGAACGAGTCGGAATCAGCCACGAGGGCCGGAATTTTATCGCCGGTATCCATGCCCGGTCCGAAGCCGGCGGTCGCCTGGCGCTTTCCCGCGACCTTGCCGAGCTGGCCGGATCCCTGCTGGGGCCTGACGTGCGCCTTTACTGGAATCAGGCGGTCACCAAGGCTCCGCGGACCGGCGGTTCGTTTTCCTGGCACCAGGACAGCGGGTACGTGCCGATCGAGCCGTTGGAGTATCTGACCCTGTGGATCCCGCTCGAGGACGCCAGCGTCGCCAACGGCACCATCTTCCTCATTCCGGGATCGCACCGCTGGGGGCTCCAGGAGCACCACATTGACCAGGACAGCGGCGACAAGGTCGGATATCGCGGCGGCGAGGAAGGTATCCCATGCGAAATGCAGAAAGGGGCGATTGCGGCTTTCTCCTCGCTCTGTCTGCACCGCTCGGGTCCCAATACGACCGACAGTCCGCGCCGCGCATACGTGGTCCAGTACAGCCCCACCGACGCGATCAATCCCGAAACCGGGGAGCGCTGGGGCAACGATATTGAAGTCATGCGCGGCGGCGAATACATCGCCGCCGCCAATTAGCAAGGAGCAACGTTCGTGCCATCTGTCCGATTGAGCGACCTTGACCCGTTGGAGTTAATTGGCGGGGTCAACGCCCGAATCGCCAGTTCCGAGAACATCATGCTCTCGCATGTGGAATTCGACGAAGGTTGCCTGGTCCCCGAGCACCGCCATCCCAACGAGCAGTGCGGAATCGTCATCAGCGGACGCATCCGCTTCACCATCGGCGGCGAAGAGCACATCGTCGAAGCGGGCGATTTCTTCCTGATCCCGGCCAACGAAGTACATTCGGCGATCGCAGTCGACGGACCGGCGGTGGCCCTGGACGTGTTCGTGCCGCCGCGCAGCGATTACCTGGATCGCCAGAACCAGGCCTTCGGGGATTGAATCGCGCCGGCAGCGCGCCGGCCCAGTTAGGATAATCGCCCTGTCGCGGGGCGTGGCGTAGTCTGGAAGCGCACCTGAATGGGGTTCAGGAGGTCGCCGGTTCAAATCCGGCCGCCCCGACCAAGCCAATCCCCTGAACGGGCCGTTTTCCGGTCAGACTCCCCAGTCGCGCGGATAGCGGAATTCGCGTTCGATCGTGCGGTCGGAGAGCTTGGCGATGACCGGGGGGCGGCGTTTGAACTGGTTTGTGCGCACTTTCCCAAGAATCTGGGAAATGTAGTTGCGGTCCACGCCCGCCGCCGCCGCTTCCTCCAGGTTGAAACGTCGATCGACCAGCAGCACCAGCA
>CAYXKQ010000120.1:1065-5348 GCA_964465715.1 uncultured Chloroflexota bacterium | reverse complement strand
CACCATCCTGGAGGAAAACGGCCTCGCCGACCACCCGCTCTTTGCCCAGGCCAAGGGACGCGGAATCCGTGCCCTGGCCGGCCACGCCGAGACCACCGACATGACCAATGACGTGAACGGCGGACCGTCCGGTATCGGGTTTTCAACCTCGGCCGGCAAGGCCATGTTCTGGGACTTCGCCGGCTCCCCGCCCGAGCGCAAGACATTCGTATTCGAAGGCGAGATGGCGCTGACCGAGGGTCACGCCCAGGAGATCAAGACGATCGCGCTGGCCCAGAAGGTGGGCAAGCGGCTGCGGGTGATGAACTCGTTCAACAACGCCGGGATCGACGACTCCCTGCTTGATGGGGTGATCGACGCCAAGTACACCGACTACAGCCTGCCCGAGCAGTGGGCCTCCTACGGCTGGAACGTCCTCACGCTGGAGAACGGCAACGACCTGGACCAGGTTGTGGCCGCGCTCAAGGCGATGGAGGACTGGGATTTTGCCGACCGCCGCCCGATGATCACCATCGGCCGCACGCTTAAGGGCTGGTGGCCGGGCGCCGTCGACGGCACAGTCAACGGCCACGACCAGATCGTCGACGCGGCCTCTCACCCTTACACCCTGGCCATGAACAGCCCCTACTTCCTGGCCCTGGCCAAGTCGTTCGAGCAGCGCTTCGGGGTCGAATTTGCCGGAATCCACGACGGCGTGCCCGGGTCCGAACGGGACCGATTGATCGAATTCAAGACCAATGTCGATATCGTGCTCTCGGTCCTGGACGAAGGGCTCGGCGACTGGCTGGCCGAGCGTCTGGTCGCCATCGGCGAGGCCCTGCCCGACGATATGCCCTCCCGTATCAACGTCGAAGTGGACCCCTTCCAGGATGAGCGCCTGGCGCCGGAGAATCTGCCCCGCGAGGAAATCACGGTCAGTTCGGCCGGGGTAGAAGCGCAGATCCGCCTGTTCCGCAACGCGGGCGAAAAGGCCGGCACGCGGCGGGCGATATCCGAACTGGGCAAATGGCTCAACTACGTCACCGACAACCGCTTCATCACGATCGCGGCCGATCTCTCCGACTCGATCAACGTGGAGAAAGCCCACTTCACCCACGAATACGACGCCGAGACCAACCCCGCCGGGACCCGCCTGCGGGCGGGGATCGAGGAGGCCGGCAATGCCGGTACGATCGCCGGCCTGGTGTCGCAGTCGCTTTCCCGGGATCCGGACCGTCATGCCGGGGTCTGGGGGCTGACCGGGACCTACGGGGCGTTCACCCCGCTCATGTACACGCCGGTGCGGGTCTTTTCGCAGCAGAACCAGGACTCGCCTTTCGCCAACGGCGTGCTGACCGTGCTGGCCGGGCACTCGGGTCCGGAAACCGCCGCCGACGCGCGCACCCACTTCGGGATATTCGCCCCGCAGGTGTGGACGATGTTCCCGCGCGGACAGATTATCAACCTCTATTTCTGGGACTACAACGACGTGGCGCCGGGTTACTTTGCCGCCGTGCATCACGCCGCCCGCCAGAAGGAAGCCGGGGTCATCGTGATCCACGTCGCCCGGCCCGACTTCCTGGTCGCCGACCGGGACGGGTTCGCCGACACCGACGTGCTGGCGGCCGCCCGCGGCGCCTACGTGATCCGAGATTTCGATCCCGCCGCCCCGCCTCAGGGGACCGTCTACGTCCAGGGATCCTCCTCGACCAACAACCTGGTTTCGGTCATACCGCAGCTGGAATCCGAGGGAATCAATGTCCGGATCGTGGCGGTCATCTCCGAGGACCTGCTCCGCCTGCAGGACCCCGAATACCAGCGGCGGATCCTGTCCGACGCCGACCGCTTTGACTGCACCTTCGTCACCACCATGACCAAGCGCATCCCGCCGCTTTCAAACCTTGGCCCCTTCGCCGAACAGTACGCGCTCAGCTCGGATTTCGACGACCGCTGGCGCACCGGCGGCACCGAGGCCGACGTGATCGCCGAGTCGCGGCTCGATCCCGGTTCGATCCTTGACGGGATCCGCAGGTTTGCGGCCGCGCGCGAGGAGCGCATCTCGCTGGCGCGCAACGCGCTCAGTCAGCTCTGATTTCCAAGGGCCGGAGCCGGCCATGTTAGCCCTGGTCGACTACGGTTCCGGAAACATCCGCAGCGTCGAGCGCGCGCTGGGATTCGTCGGTGCCGAATTCACGCTGACCGAGGACCCCGACGTGGTTGCCGGCGCCGCCGGCGTGGTGCTGCCCGGGGTCGGCGCTGCCCTGGACACGATGGACGGCCTGCGCGCGCGCGGACTGGACGCCGCGGTTCGCGAATACCTTGGCAGCGGGCGGCCGTTCCTGGGAATCTGCATGGGGCTGCAGGCGCTGCTGGAGCACTCCCAGGAAAACGACGGGACCCCCTGCCTGGGCCTCTTTCCGGGCCGGGTTCGGCTTTTTCCGCCGGGGTTGCACGTGCCGCACATGGGCTGGAACCAGATCCGCCGGCGAAAGCCCTGCCCAATCCTTGACGGGATTCCCGACGGCGCCAATTTCTACTTCGTGCATTCCTATTACGCCGACGCCGCCGAGGCCGACTTCTGTGCGGCCACCACCGAGTACGGCCTGGAATTCATGAGCGTGCTGGGCCGGGACCTGGTGTTTGCCACCCAGTTCCACCCCGAGAAAAGCGGCGCCACCGGCCTGATGCTCTACCGAAATTTCACCCGCATTTGCGGGCAGCAATAGGGAACCTGCGGGGCCCGGCGGTGATCATCTATCCGGCGGTCGACATCCGCGCGGGACGCGCCGTACGACTGCACCAGGGGGACTTTGCACGCGAGGTCGTCTTCTATGATTCGCCGGCCGATGCGGCCCGCGACTGGATAGACCAGGGCGCCGCCTGGCTGCATGTGGTGGACCTTGACGGAGCCCGTGGCGGCACCCCGGCCAATCGCGCCGCGATCGCCGAGATCGCCGATCTGCCGGCGCAGCTGCAACTCGGCGGGGGACTGCGCCGGATGGAGGCGATTGAACAGGCAATCGCCGGGGGCGTCGACCGGGTGGTGCTGGGCACCGCGGCGGCCGAGGACCCGGCGCTTTTTCTGGCCGCCTGCCAAGAATTCCCCGGTCAGATAGCGGCAGGGATCGATGCCCGCGACGGAATCGTAGCGACCCGCGGCTGGGCGCATGACGCCGGCGCCGACGCCATCGACCTGGCCCGCACCTGCGAGCGCCAGGGGGCGGCGGCAATCATCTATACCGATATCGACCGTGATGGCATGCTGGGCGGCATCAACACCGAGAGCCTGGCCCGAGTATGCGACGCTGTCGAGATCCCGGTGATTGCCAGTGGCGGAGTCGCCGCCATAGCCGACGTGACCGCCGCTGCCGCGGCCGGCGCGGCCGGGCTGATCATCGGCCGGGCGCTTTATGACCGACGCGTCGACCTGCGCGAAGCGCTGATGCAAGCCGGCGGATCGGCCAAGTGCTGACCCGGCGGATCATTCCCTGCCTGGACGTTAAGAACGGCCGCAACGTGCGCGGGGTGCGGTTCTCGGCCGACCGCGACGCCGGCGACCCGGTTGAACTGGCCTCCTTTTACGACCGGTCCGGCGCCGACGAGCTCGTCTTCTACGACATTTCCGCATCCGCCGAAGGTCGCGACATAACCCTGGGGATGATGCGGGCGGTGGCCGAACAGGTGTTCATTCCCCTGACCGTCGGCGGGGGCGTGCGCAGCACCGCCGACATGTACGAGCTGCTGCGCGCCGGCGCCGACAAGGTATCCGTGAACACCGCCGCGGTTGAACGCGAAGCCCTGGTCAGCGAAGGCGCCGACCGGTTCGGCAGTCAGTGCATCGTGCTGTCGATCGATTCGCGGCGCAAGACCGGGGGCGGATGGGAAGTGTGGACTCACGGCGGACGCACCAATACCGGCATGGACACCCTCGAGTGGGCCGAACGCGGGGTAGATCTGGGGGCCGGCGAAATAGTCCTCAACAGCATCGATGCCGACGGTACCCGCGACGGCTATGACAACGAGCAGCTGGCCGAACTCACCCGGCGCGTTCCGGTGCCGGTCGTGGCCTCCGGCGGGGCGGGCACTCTGGAGCACCTGCACGAAGCGCTGGCCAAGGGCGGCGCCCATGCCGTTCTGGCGGCCTCGATTTTTCACTACAAAGTGTTTACGATTGCCCAGGCCAAGGAATACCTTGCCGATCGCGGCAATCCGATGCGACTAGACCATGCCCCCGCAACCTGAAACCCTGGATCCGGCGCAGCTCCGCTGGGACGCTGCCGGACTGATCCCGGCGGTCATCCAGG
>CAYXKQ010000120.1:0-1055 GCA_964465715.1 uncultured Chloroflexota bacterium | reverse complement strand
AATGGTCGGATACATGAACCGCGAGTCGCTGGCCCGCACCCTGGAGACAGGCCAGGTCTGGTTCTTCTCGCGCAGCCGGCAGGAACTCTGGCGCAAGGGCGCCACGTCGGGCAATACGCTGGCGCTTAAGTCAATTTACGTCAACTGCGAGGAAAATTGCCTGTTGCTGTCGGTCGATCCGACCGGTCCCACCTGCCACACCGGCAACCAGAGCTGCTTTTTCCGCCAGCTGCGAAAGGTCCAATCTTGAGCGAGCGACCGGGCGTGGAGATCATTGACCAGGTGATCGAGGTGATCGCACAACGCCAAAAGGAAATGCCTCCCGATTCATACGTCGCCGAGTGCCTGCGGCGCGGCTGGCCCTACATTGCCCGCAAACTCATCGAAGAGGCCACCGAGGCCAGCATCGCCGCCCGCGAGGAATCCGACGAACGGCTGGCCAGCGAGATCTCCGATCTCGTCTTTTTCGCCTTGGTCATGCTCGCTCACCGCGGAGTCGACCCGGAGAGCGTCTGGAGCGAATTGAGTCTTAGGCGGCGTTAGCAACGTCGCGGCCGCATCCTCCTCTGGTGCGCGCCGCCGGTTCTGATAAACCTCCGCATAGTTTCGATGCAACCGGTGCGTTTTTGCTCCGCCGATGACCGTCAATCCACCTGCGAAATAATCGCTTCCAGCGCGTTTTTGGCTGCCGCAAACCGCCGCGGCGTTGTGCTGCCGAAGTGCCGTTCAGCCACGTCCATATGCGGTTCGAGGGCAAGGTTCAGGGTGCCGCCGCTTTCGCCCAGATCGGCCAGGATCCGGGGCCAATCGCACTGGCCCTCGCCGGGGATGACCATATTCCCGTCCGCGCCGCGGTCCTTGACGTGCACGGCGGCGATATGGCCGTGGAGTTGCCGGACGGCGTCGGGTGGATTTATTCCGACCACAGCGAAATTCGCCGGGTCGCAGACGTAGCCGAGATTTTCGGCGTCGACCAGGTCGAGCGCCTCAAGGATCTGCTCGGGGGTTTCGCCGAACACGTCGCGCTCGTTCTCCAGCAGGAGCCTGACTCCGGG
>CAYXKQ010000119.1:0-5404 GCA_964465715.1 uncultured Chloroflexota bacterium | reverse complement strand
GACCGGCCCCCAGCCGAATCCGGGATATTCGTTGTTCAGGGTGATGTGGCAGCCGACGTCCAGCTCGGGACGCTCGCGGGCGATCTCGACCATTTCGGCAAACCCCGGACAGGGCACCATGATCGAGCCGCAGGTGGCCGCCCCCTCCATGGCCTCCACCCCGCCCAGGTTGGCCGGACGCGACATGCCCAGGTCGTCCACGTGGACCACGGCGTAGGACCCCACCCCGGCGCAATCGCGCGCGGATGCGCTCACGCCCGCGGACGCCGCAGCCGGGCTCAGATCTGCCCGGCCCCGATCATCCCCAGGAGAGCGGGGTAATTTACGGTCGAGATCCCCAGTTCGGCGACTGCCGCTTCGATCTCCCCTCCGGCCGCGTAGAGAAAGCGTTCCGCGTCGCGCATCATCCAGTCCGGGGCAAAATCCTTCAGTTCCTCGGTCGGATAGGCCGAATGGACCGCCAGATAGTTGAGTCCCGGGCGGCACTGTTCAAGGCGCGCGCGGTTGTGCTCGGCGGCCACGAAGGGGTTGTACCAGGGCGTGCCCGGTATTGATCGCTCGAAGACCGGATTGCCGCGGGCCTGCATCCGGTCCAGCACGGATTCGAAGTGCCGGCGGTCGCGCCGCAACCCGTGCTCGATGTTGAACATGTCGCCGGCGCCGTCCGGAAGGCGGCGCAGCAGCACCGGCAATCCGAAATCGTCCGCCAGCTGCACGTAGTCGTCGAAGAAATTCTGATCGGTGGCGGTCCCCATGTGGGCGTCGATGTGGCTGATCTTCACCCCGGCGTCGAGCAGATAGGAAACCTGCGCCCGCATCTCGCGCTTGACCTGGGCGGGGTCGGCGTGGGCGATGGTCTCGCGCGCGGTCTGGAAAAGGAAGCCGTTTTCGTCGCTCAAAGTTGCAACATCATCCAGCAGCGGCGACCAGCGGTAGTCGGGGAACTCGGCGTTGAGCGTTATGTGGCAACCGAAATCGAGGTCGTCGCGTTCCAGTGCGATTGCGACCATCTCATCGATTCCCGGACAGGGGACCATGATCGACCCGCAGTTGGCCGCCCCCTCCATCGCCTCGATCCCGCCGCGGTTGGCGGCATGCGACATCCCCAGATCGTCGACATGGATCATCACCAGCGTCTGGTCGTTTTCGGCCATCGGCACACCCCCATCTACCGGACGCAGCCGCCGGGTCCGCTCCTCGATAGCGGGCAGCAGGCGATGCTGCGACTATGCTCAAGATTAAGTTCGGCGGGCCCGGCCGCCGGGGCCTGTGGCGGCCCGCTTGGCAGGCCTGGCAATCGACCGGTCGATTTACCTAAGTGACCGCTCCGGTAGCGGCAAGTCAGGATTGCTTCGTGGCTGAGAAATTAGGCGTCGGGATCATCGGTGTCGGCAGCATCGCGACGATGTGCCACATCCCCGGCTACCAGTCGATTGACGATCGGGTCGAGGTGCGCGCGGTCGCCGACGTGGTCGAGGAGCGGGCCCGCGAGGTGGCGGCCGAATTCTCGGTGCCGCGGGCGTTCGCCGATTACCGCGAGCTGCTCGAGTTGCCCGAAATCGACCTGGTTTCGGTGTGCGTTCCGCCGTTCGCGCACCGCGACTGCGCGGTCGACGCGCTCGACGCCGGCAAGCACGTGCTTTGCGAGAAACCGATGGCGATGAACAGCGCCGAGGCGGGCGAGATGATCGCCGCGGCGGAAAACGCCGGCAAAAAACTCTCGGTGCAGTTCCAGACCCGGCAGACCCCGCAGGCCAAGCTGCTCAAGTCCAAGATCGAGCGGGGCGAGCTGGGGCGGATCTACTTCGCCCGCGCCCAGTACCTGCGCCGCCGGGGAATCCCCTCCTGGGGGATGTTCCACAGCCGCGCCCACAACGGCGGCGGGGCGCTGATCGACATTGGAGTGCACATCCTGGACCTGACGATGTGGTTGATGGGTTCGCCAAAGCCGGTGGCGGCGTTCGGCTCCGCGTTCGACCACCTGGGCCGCCGCGGCGACATCTGGAACTCCTTCGGGCCGCACAACCACGCCGATTTCGATGTTGATGACTCGGCGTTCGCCTGCATCAAATTCGACAACGGCGCGGTCGTGAACTTCGAATGTTCCTGGGCGGCGAATTTCCAGGTCCACGCCCAGCAGCAGCTGACCATCGCCGGTGATCGCGGCGGCGCCCAGGTCTTTCCGCTCAAGATCTTCGGGGACGACGGTGAGGCCCTCTACGACATCGAACCCGGTCCCTTGGAGGACCTTGATTACCGCGCCCAACACCGCGCGGCGATCGGCCGGTTCGTCGACGCGGTCGAAAACGACCTGCCGGTGCTGGTCGAGCCGGAACAGGCCCGCGCCGTAACCCAGGTCATCGATGCGATCTATGAATCGACCGAAAGTGGCGGACTGGCCCGAATCGGATCCTGATCCGGTGGCCCTTGGGGTGGTCCTGGCGGCCGGTTCGGGTGAGCGCATGGGTCGGGCCAAGGCCCTGCTCGATTGGGGCGGGGTGCCGCTGGCGGTCTGGCAGGCCAGGGCCCTGCTGGCCGGCGGATGCGAATCGGTGCTGGTGGTTACCGGTGCCGAGCATGCGGCGGTGGCGGCCGCGCTCGTCGGACTGACCGGAGTCTCCGCGCTTTACAACCCGGGCCACCGGGATGGGCGCTCGACCTCGGTGCGCGCGGCGGCCCGGGCCGCCGCGGGTATGGACCCGGCGATCCTCTGCAATGTCGACCAGCCGCTGCGTCATGAGCTGGTCGCGCTCTTGCTGGGCGCGGCCCGCGCGAACCCTGAAGCGCTCGTCGCCTGTCCCGAGGTGGCCGGGAAGCGGACTCACCCGGTTCTGTTTCGGGCCGAGCTTTATCCCGAACTTGCCGCGGTCGACGAGCAGTCACTGGGTCTGCGGGCGGTGGTCTCGGCCAATTCAGACCGCCTGCTGGCGGTCGCGGCGGACCCGGCCTGGGCGCCGCCGCACTTTAACTACCCGGAGGAGTACGAGGCGGCCCGGGTAGCCTGGTTCGGACGCCGGTAGTCGGCGAGATCGGACCGGGACAGCGGCAGCGGCAGGAGCTTGGAGGGGTTGAGCAGGCGGTGCGGGGCGAACGCATCGCGCACCTTGACCATCGCTTCCAGCGACGGCGGGTCGAGCAGTTCGCCCAGGAGCATGTTCTTCTCCATGCCGAGCCCGTGCTCGCCGGTCAGCGTTCCGCCGACCTCCATGCACACCTGCAGGATGTCGGCCCCGGCGGCCTTGACCCGTTCCAGCGAATCGGGATCACTGGCCCGGTCGAAGAGGACCGTTGGATGGATATTGCCGTCGCCGGCATGGAAGACGTTCATGATCCGCAGGCCGTAGCGTTCGCCGATGGCGGCGACCTCTTCCAGCACCTCCGGGAGCCGGGTGCGCGGCACCACCCCGTCCTGGACGTAATAGTCGGGGGCCAGGACCCCGATAGCCCCGAACGCTCCCTTGCGAGCCTTCCAGAGGTCTTCGCGTTCGGCTTCATCGGCGGCGCGCCGGATTTCGATCAGGCCGTCGCTGGCGCGGCAGATCTCCTCGATTGCGACCGCATCCTCGTCCAGGCCGGCGTCAATTCCCTCGACCTCCACCACCATCACCGCCCCCGCGTTCTGCGGTATTCCGGCTGACGGCACCCAGCCGGCGACCGCCTGCGCGCAGGGCTGGTCCATCAGTTCGCAGGCGGCCGGGATTATCCCGGCGCCAATGATTTCGGACACTACCTTGCAGGCGGCGGTAACCGTTTCGAAGCTCGCCAGCAGGGTGCGGGTCGATTCGGGCAATCGCAGCAATCCAACGGTGATTTCGGTCACAAACGCCAGCGTGCCCTCGGAGCCGATCATCAGCCCGGTCAGGTCGTAACCGGGACCCTCGCGGCTGGCGTGCATGGTCGCCACCGCCCCGTCGGCGTCGACCCACTCCAGGGCCAGCACGTGGTTGGACGTTACGCCGTAGGCGAGCGTGTGGGCCCCGCCGGCGTTGGTGCCGACGTTGCCGCCGATGGTGCACGATTTCTGCGAGGAGGGATCGGGGGCGTAATAGAGACCGAACTCGGCGGCGGCGTGCGAGATGTCCAGCTGCACCACTCCGGGCTGGACGACCGCCGTCCGCGACAGCGGGTCGATGCTCAGGATCTTGTCCATCCGGGCGGTCGAAACCACCACCCCGGCCTCGGCCGGGACCGCTGTCCCGGAGAGCGAGGTTCCGGCCCCGCGAGCCACTATCGGCACGTGATGGCGCCGGCAGATCCGAACCAGTTCGGCGATCTGCTCGGTGCTCTCCGGGGTGGCGACGATGTCGCAGGGGTGACGGTCGGTCGATCCGTCGCTCTCGTACAGCATCGTCTGGTGCGGTTGGTCCAGGACATTGCGCGGACCCAGCGCCTGGCGCAGGTCGGCGGCCAGCGCGGCCACGTCGTAGGACCGGTCGGTGATTTTTTCTGCCAGCGCCATCAGTTGAAATGCTGCTCCCGTCGATTGCTTAGCTGATTTTGCAAATCGCGGGTGCAGTTGCCCAAAAGTTCCAGACAGGCCACCAGCAGGTCGTCGATCCCGGGCGCGTTCAGGAGGTGCTGGCGT
The DNA here is from genome assembly GCA_964465715.1 of uncultured Chloroflexota bacterium. Classification (GTDB taxonomy): domain Bacteria; phylum Chloroflexota; class UBA11872; order UBA11872; family VXNJ01; genus VXNJ01. The sequence goes on along the minus strand of CAYXKQ010000119.1, from coordinate 819 downwards.
TGGGTCGCCGAAACTCGCAGGCTGGCGGCCACGGTGAGGGCGACCTGGAGCGGGTCCCGGCCGAGCGGCGGTGCGCTCCGGTAGAACGACTTGAGCCGCAGCACCAGCTTCCAGTAATCGGCGAACGCCACCCGCAGGCGTTCGGCGTCGGCCACCCCGTCCGGCGAGGCCTCGCCCCAGGGGAGCGATTCGACCTCGGCCCGAACCAGTGGGGCGGTTTCAAGGACGTTCAGTACCCTGAATCGCTGGCGACCGACGACCCGGATGTCGCGGGTCTGATTGGCGTTGTCCTGGCAGTCCACGATCTCGCAACTGGTGCCCACGTCGCAGAACTCGGCCTCGTGATCGGCGACTTCCGAACCCCTGGTGATCAGGACGATGCCGAAGCGACACTGGCGCTCGAGGCATTTCTGGGTCATCTGCATGTAGCGCGGCTCGAAGATATGCAGCGGCAGCTGGCATCCCGGCAACAAGACCGTATTTAAGGGAAACAGGTCCAAAATCACTGGTTATCGGGCGCAATCGCGGTGGTCGAGGCCCTGACACTAGGTGTTCCGTCAGGGCCCGACACCAAAGGTTGGTCAACAAACTTTAGTTGAGATTTGGAGCATGGCCGTTGCCGCCCCCGGTTCGGCCAGCAGGCGCGGCCGATCGGATTCGCGCTCCAGCCAAGTCGCGGCCGATTGCCTTGATGATGTTCGGCGGGCATAAGTCGCCGGTTCACGCCGCCCGAATCGCGATCATCACTGGAAGGCTGGTTCCGGATTGACGGGATTCAGCCTAAGTCGAGCGCCAACCGCAGTCCGCGCGCGATGCGGA
>CAYXKQ010000118.1:3533-5405 GCA_964465715.1 uncultured Chloroflexota bacterium | reverse complement strand
AGGCGCCGCTTCATCCCGCCCGAGTAGGTCCCGGCCCGGTCGCCGGCCCGGTCGGCGAGCCCCACCAGCTCAAGCTGTTCGGCGGCGCTGTCTCTGGCCGCGCGCCGCGACAGGCCGGAAAGGCGACCGAAGAACGCGACGTTTTCCTGGCCGGTCAGGTCTTCGTAGATCGCAAGGTCCTGCGGGCACACGCCCAGCTGGGCACGAACTGCTCCGGGGTCGGCGCTGACCGATTTCCCGCCGACCGTGATGTCGCCGCTGTCGGCTGGCAGGATGGTCGTAAGGATCCGCAGAAACGTGGTCTTGCCGGCCCCGTTCGGTCCCAGCAACCCGGTTATGCCTCCGCCGTCCACGCTGAAACTGATCCCGTCGAGGGCCACGCGGTTACCGAAACTCTTGCCCACCGCGTCAACCGAGATCAGCGGACTATGGTGCAATTTGAACCTCCGCTAGCAGCCTGGGAATCACCGCAGGTCAGGGTCGGAGCGGGCGCTAATCGTCCCGGAGGAGCAACGCCCGCCGACGTGCTTGATGCTTAGTTTGTAACACAAACTCTTTTGTATTTCAAAGTAAATCCCGGCACCTCTGAGCTATCCGGGGTCGTGTCTCCGGGGTGGGCGCCCTCGGGCCCGGACCGGGATCAATCCCGTCCGGATCCGGCTGCCAGCGGCGCCGGCGTGCGGTTTAACTCGAATCCGAAACCGCGCGCAAAGGCGCCGGCAAATTCTTCGGCCACCGTTTCCAGTGCAACCGCCCGGTCCAGCTCCCGGCTGATCGAAGTGACCGGCGCCCCCGGCAGACCGCAGGGGACGATTGCGGCAAAGGGGCGCAAATCGAGATTGACGTTGATCGCGATCCCGTGCCGGGTGACTCCCCGCTGGCAGCGGACTCCCACGGCCGCGATCTTGGCCCCATCGACCCATACCCCGGGGCGCGCCGGATCCGCGGCGGCGGTTATGTCGCGCGCGGCCAGCACGTCGACGATCACGTCTTCGAGGCGGTGTACATAGTCCGAGGGCCCCAGACCGATTCGCTCCAGCAGAAGGATTGGATAGGCCACCAGCTGGCCGGGCCCGTGGTAGGTGATATCGCCGCCGCGGTCGACGTCGACCACTTCGATTCCCCGGTTCACCAGCTCGGACTCTTCGGTCAGGAGGTTGGCGCGCCCCCCGCGGGCCCCCATCGTGTACACGGGATCGTGTTCAAGCAGGCCCAGGACGTCCGGACAGCCGCCCGAACGGACCCGGTCGGCGGCCGCGTACTGCCACGCCAAACCGTCGCGATAGGCGATGCGGCCAAGGTTCTGAACGTCCAATTGCGGCATCAGATCAGCCAGGCTCCAGAGGCGGCCGGCGCAGTTGCGGCCCTTACCCAATTAACATTAATTGAGTATCCGGTGACCAGGGCGGCTCCGCCCAGTGGGGCGATTCGGGAACCCTTAGTCAATGCACACCGACCCGGCGACCGTTGCCAACGGCGAGCTCGCAATCGATGAGCTTGAACTGCTCGATTGGACCCAGGCCCTGCAGGACGTGCTGCACGCACGCGGCCCCGACAGGGTCAAGCGGTTGCTTGAAGAACTGCAGATCTACGCCCAGCGCGCCGGGGTGTGGTCGCCCGAGGCGCTCAACACTCCTTATGTAAACACGATCCCGGTCCACCTGCAGTCCGAATACCCGGGCAACCAGGCCCTGGAGCGCCGGATCAAGAGCATCATCCGCTGGAACGCGATGGCCATGGTGGTCAAGGCAAACATGGAATCGGACGGCATCGGCGGCCACATTTCCACATTTGCCTCGGCCGCGACCCTTTACGAGGTCGCCCAGAATCACTTCTTCAAGGGACCCGACCATCCCTCCGGGGGCGACATCA
>CAYXKQ010000118.1:0-3483 GCA_964465715.1 uncultured Chloroflexota bacterium | reverse complement strand
TCTACTTCCAGGGCCACGGTTCCCCGGGGATGTACGCGCGGGCTTTCCTGGAGGGCCGGCTGGATCAGTCGCAGTTGATCAATTTCCGCCGCGAGCTGCAGGACCGGCCCGGCCTGCCGTCGTATCCGCACCCCTGGCTGATGCCGGATTTCTGGAACTACCCGACGGTGTCGATGGGACTGGGCCCGCTGATGTCGATCTACCAGGCCCGGTTCATGCGCTACATGCAGGCGCGCGGGCTGGAGGAGCCGTCCGAGCGCAAGGTGTGGGCGTTCGTCGGCGACGGTGAAATCGACGAACCCGAGAGCCTGGCCGGGATTTCACTGGCCACCCGCGCGATGCTCGACAACCTGATCTGGGTGGTCAACTGCAACCTGCAGCGCCTGGACGGTCCGGTGCGCGGGAACTCCAAGATCATCCAGGAACTGGAGGCCATCTTCCGCGGGGCCGGCTGGCACGTGATAAAGGTGCTGTGGGGCTCGGACTGGGACGAACTCTTCGAGCGCGACCAGAAAGGCCTTATCGCGCGGCGCCTGCGTACCGTCGTCGACGGCGATTTTCAGAAGTACTCGGTATCCGACGGGGCCTATCTGCGCCAGCATTTCTGGAACGCCGACCCCGAGCTCGCGGCCCTGGTCGCCGACAAGAGCGACGACGAGCTCTGGCGGCTGACCCTCGGCGGCCACGATCCGATCAAGGTCTACGCCGCCTACCACCAGGCGATGCGCAACCGCGGCGCGCCGACGGTGATCCTGGCCCGCACGATCAAGGGCTACGGACTCGGCGAAGCCGGCGAGGGCCGCAACATCACTCATCAGCAGAAGAAGCTAAACCACGACGAGCTGCTGGCGTTCCGCGACCGCTTCCAGATTCCGATTTCCGACCAGGTCGCTTCGGACCTGGACTTCCACCACCCCGGTCCCGAGAGCCGCGAAGTCATCTACATGAAGGAGCGGCGGCGCCAGCTCGGCGGCTCAATCCCCGAGCGCAGGGTCACGGCCAGCGCGCTGCGGGCCCCCAGTGATGAATTCATCGAGGAATTCCTGGCCGGTTCGGGCGAGCGCGTCGCCTCGACGACGATGGCCTACGTACGCATCCTGACCAAGCTGCTGCGCGATCCCGAGCTCGGCCGCTACGTCGTTCCGATAGTTCCCGACGAGGCCCGAACCTTCGGCATGGAGGCCCTGTTCCGGCAGTGCGGCATCTTCTCGCCGGTCGGGCAGCGCTACGAGCCGGTCGATTCGGCCAGCCTGCTGCCCTACCGCGAGACGGTCGACGGCCAGATATTGCAGGAGGGGATCAACGAGGCCGGTTCGATGTCCTCTTTCGTTGCCGCCGGGACGTCGCTGATGAACTACGGGCAGCCGATGATCCCGTTCTACACCTATTACTCGATGTTCGGGATGCAGCGGGTCGGGGACCTGGTCTGGGCGGCGGCCGACGCGCGCACCCGGGGGTTCCTGGTCGGCGGGACCGCCGGGCGCACCACCCTGGCCGGCGAGGGCCTGCAGCACCAGGACGGTCACAGCCACCTGCTCGCCTCGGCGGTGCCCAACCTCTACAGTTACGACCCGGCTTTCGCCTACGAGATTGCGGTGATCATCCAGGACGGCATCCGCCGAATGTTCCAGGATGACCAGGAGATCTTCTACTACCTGACGGTCGGCAACGAGAACTACCGCCAGCCGCCCATGCCGGCCGACGACGGGGTTCGCGATGGGATCGTCAAGGGGCTCTACAAGTTCTCGTCCTCGCCGTTGCCGGAGGCGCCGTTGCAGGTGAACCTCATCGGCAGCGGCCCGATGCTCAACGAGGCGGTGGCGGCCCAGGCCGAGCTGGCCGACCGCTTCGACATCGGCGCCGACGTCTGGTCGGCGACCAGCCTGGGCCTGCTGCGCAGCGACGCCGACGCGATCGAACGCTGGAACATGCTCCACCCCAACGATCCGCCCCGGGTACCCTACGTCCGGCGCTGCCTGGGCGATGAGCCGCGGGTCTCGGTCAGCTCGTCCGATTACGTAAAGGCCATGGCCGATTCGCTCGGCCGCTGGACCGCCGGCCCCTTCCTGGCCCTGGGAACCGATGGATTCGGACGGTCAGAGGCCCGGGCCGAACTGCGCGATTTTTTCGAAATCGATCACCGCTACATGGTGCTGGCGGCCCTGGGGGCGCTGGCCAAGCGCGGTGAAGTGGAAAATTCGGTCGCGCGGGCAGCGATCGCGCATTTCCAGATTGATCCCGAAAAAGCCAACCCGGTGCTGAGTTGACGGTCGAAGAACCCGCCGCGGCGGTCAAGCAACTGAAAATGCCCTACCTCGGCGACGGCGCCGGGGAGGCCGACATCCTGAAGGTGATGGTCGCCGAGGGCGATGAGATCGCCATCGAGCAGCCGGTGATCGAGATCGAAACCGACAAGGCCACGGTCGAGGTGCCGTCCGAACTTGCCGGCAAGGTCCTGAAGCTCCTGGTCGGGCCCGGCCAGCAGATCAGCAGCGGCGAGGCGATCCTCGAGATCGCGGCCCGACCGGACAGTGAACCGGAGCCCGCGACTGAACCCGAGCCGGGTCCCCAGCCCCCCGCAACCCCGCAACCGGTCCCTGCCTCCGGCCCCGGCTACGGCTCGGCGCCGCCAACCGCGCCGCGCCCCGCCGCCGCGCCGCCACCGCCGCGCCAGGGCCAGGGTCCGGTGTTCGCCTCCCCGAGCGTCAGGGGTCTGGCGCGCGAGATCGGGGTCGACATCTACCAGGTTCCCGGCAGCGGCCCCGCCGGCCGGATTTCTCCCGACGACGTGAAGGCGTTCGCCCGCAGCCGCCCGGGCGGGGCGCCGGCCCCCGCTCCGCTGCCGGATTTCTCCGAATACGGGGAGACCGAAGAGGTCGACCTGTCGCGCCTGCGGCGGACCATCGCCCGCAACCTGGGAAATTCATGGAGCCAGATCCCTCACGTCACCCTGCATGCCCGCGCCGAGATCGACGAGCTCAACCGGCAGCGGCAGGCCCTGAGCGAGAGCGGGCGGCACGCGAGCATTACCGCGATCCTGGTCCAGCAGGTCGTGGCCGCCCTGCAAGCCGAGCCGGTCATCAACTCCAGCTTCGACGCCGGCGCCGGCAAACTGGTGCTCAAGCGCTACTACAACATCGGAATCGCCGTCGACACCGAGCGCGGCCTGGTGGTACCGGTAATCCGCGACGCCGATACGAAATCGCTGGCCGATCTGGCGGGGGAGCTTTCCGATCTGGCCGAACGGGCCCGCGCGGGCAAGGCCTCCCCGGACGAACTCAGCGGCGCCAGCTTCACGATCACCAACCTCGGAACGCTCGGGATCGGCGAATTCACCCCGATCATCAATCCTCCCGAGGTGGCGATCCTGGGCGTGGGCGCTTCCGAGTCTCGACCCTCCTGGAACGGGGAGCGATTCGAGCCGCGGTTGGCGCTGCCGCTCTCGCTATCTATCGACCACCGGGCAATCGACGGGGCCGATGG
>CAYXKQ010000117.1:0-5496 GCA_964465715.1 uncultured Chloroflexota bacterium | reverse complement strand
TCTGCATCACCTGGGTGGTGAAGCCATCCCAGACGAACCGGCGCGAGATCGGATAACCGACCGCGGCCACCCCACCGCGTTCCTGGAAGGCGGTCCAGAAGCTGGCCTGGCCGTCGTCCACCACCGCGAACCCGTCCTGCGGATCCTGCGTATCGGTCGCGCCCTGGGTAAAGAACCAGCCTCCGGCGATCGGGTAGTCGAGCGTCTGGGCGCCGGCGTCGGGCAGGGAGCGGAAGGCCAGCGCCAGCAGCGCCGCGACCAGTACCAACCGGATGATCCGCAGGGATTGGCGGTCGGCGGCCCATAGATTTCGAATGCGACGGATGGCCGGCGCAACCGCAGCCGGCGCCGGACCGGACCTGAATGCGGACAAGGCGGGTGGGGTACCGTTCGATAGCCGAGAAACCTGCCCAAATGTAAACGCACAGCGGCCGGTTCGGAATCTCCGGCGGGGGACCGAGCGGTGGCGCCGGAGCGGGTTCGGGGTGCGATCTTCTGCCGGCCGAGATTGCGGGGGTCCTGAGGATTTCGAGGTGAAAATCGGCCGGACACGCCGATCCGGTCGCTGGACCAGATCAAGCAGCGCTCGGTTGAAGATCGCTTGTCGGGCGGTCCGTTTTTGCAAAAAAAGGAGGGAGCGAATTGAGCCAGCTTGAGGGAAAAGTCGCCGTGATCACCGGAGCGACCGGCGGTATCGGCCGGGCCGCGGCGCACCGGTTCGTTAAGAACGGGGCAAGGGTCGCCCTGGTGGACCTGGATGAGGACGCGCTCCGGAGCCTGGCCGAGTCCCTCGGGGAACCGCATGCAAGCTACTGCGCCGCCGACGTGACCGACCCGGATCAGTCCCAGGCGTACATCGCCGCCGCCGCCGAGCGCTGGCGGAGAATCGACGTCCTCGTGGCCAACGCCGGGATCGAGGGGCCGGTTTCGCTGATCACCGAATACCCGGACGAGGAATTCGACCGGGTCCTGGCGGTCAACGTTCGCGGTGTTTTCCTGGGCGTAAAGCTCGTGTTCCCGTTCATGCGCCGGGGCGGGGGCGGCAGCATCGTGATCACCTCGTCGACCGCCGGCGTCGGCGGCTCGGAAGGCATGTCGGGCTACTCGGCTTCAAAGCACGCGGTCGTCGGGCTTGCCCGGACCGCGGCGATTGAGGGAGCCGCTCACGGAATCCGGGTCAACACCGTGAACCCGGCCCCGATCCAGACCAGGATGATCAGCTCGATTGAGCAGATGCGGGCCGGGCTCGGCCAGGGTTTGGCGATGACCGCCGAGCAGGCCCGAAAAAGGATGCAGTCGCGAATTCCCCTGGGGCGCTACGGCCGGCCCGAGGAAGTCGCCCAGGTCATGGCCTTCCTGGCCAGCGATCAGGCCAGCTTCTGCACCGGCGGGGTCTACATGGTCGATGGCGGTTTGACCCTGGGTCAGTTTCCGCCCGATTCGCCGTAGCAATCAGTTCGGTGAAATCCGCGCCGCCGGCGCCGGACGGGCCGCTCGAACGTGCATCACCGCCGGAATTGAATCGCGCCAACCCGCCAATCCCAACCTGCGCTCCGGATGGGCCGCGGCGCCCGGCGCGGCAATCGGTGATGGAGGCCGCGCACCCATGCGGGTAGAGCGGTTGGGCGATGCCCCGATCATCGCCCCGGATACCCACCCGGAGGCCGGCCGGAACATCCAGGGCCCCTCCCTGATTCGGGTCCCGGACTGGGTGCGACAGCCGCTCGGCAGTTACTACCTTTATTTCGCCGACCACAAGGGCACCTACATCCGACTGGCCTACGCCGACCGGCTGCTCGGTCCCTGGAAGATCCATCCCCCGGGGAGCCTGCACATCGAAAAATCGCATTTCCCCGCCGTTCCGCCGCCGTATGAGGAGGAGCAGCTGCTCAAGGAGTTCACAACCCCGCACATCGCCTCGCCGGACGCGCACGTGGACCTGGCCAACCGGCGCATCCTGATGTACTTCCACGGGCTGGAGGCATTCGGATTCCAGCAGAGTCGGGTCGCGGTTTCGCGCGACGGGATCGACTTTCGCGCCCGCCCCGAGATCCTGGGGCGGACTTATCTGCGGACGTTCAGGCACGGCGGCTGCACGTACGGGATTGCGATGCCGGGCCAGGTGTACCGCTCACCGGACGGGCTCACCGGCTTCGAGGAGGGTCCTTCCCTGTTCAACCCCTACATGCGGCACTGCGCGCTGCTAAAGCGCGGCGACGTGCTCAACGTCTTCTGGACGCAGGTCGGGCACATGCCGGAAAGGATCCTGCTGAGCACGATCGATCTCAAGGCCCCCTGGACCGAATGGCAGGCGTCCCCGGCGGTTGAAATCATGCGGCCCGAGCGGGCCTGGGAAGGCGCCGATCTGCCCCTGGAGCCTTCGCAGGGCAGCGTCGCCTACGCGCGAGTAAACCAGCTGCGGGACCCCGCGATCTTCGAGGAGGCGGGCCGGGTGTTTCTCCTCTACGCGGTCGCCGGCGAGGCGGGCATCGCGATCGCCGAGTTGCACCCGGACGACTGAATCAGCTCCCCCGCCCGGTAAGCGCGTGCCCGCGATTTCGGGGCCGCAGCCTCCTGGCGCGTGTCGGCCCGCCCGGGTCCGGCAACGCGCGGACCAGAATGGGACCATGTGTTCGGGCGATCCCCAAAGGTCGATTTCGCACGGCGGAGTTGCGGCCGGTCTCGGGCCCGGCACCGGTCGCTCAGCGGTAATCGCCGTCGGGGCGATCAAAGCCCGCAACCATGCCCGCCGGACCCTTGACGGGCCCGGCGACGAAATGCCGGTCACCGGTCCGGCCCGGCTCCCACCGCGCCGGTTCGCCGACGGCGCCCCGGCCGGGAGGGAATTGCTGGTCGGGCCTCCTACCAAGGCACCGCCGAAGTACCCGGACGATGCCGTCCTCGACCGGCGCAGATACCCCCGTTGGTTCAGGCGCGCTCCATGACCGGAAGGACCCGCCCCGGGCCGCTGTCGGTGGCCGAATTCATAGATCCAAATCGCTTGTGGGACCGCCACATGCAACTGGCCGGGGCCGGAGCGACTCCCGCCGGGGGCGTGAACCGCGCGGCGTTGTCGGAAGCCGAAATCACTGCCCGCAAGATCCTGGTCGGCTGGGCGCGGGAGGCCGGCCTGGCCGCCTACCACGATCCCATTGCGAACCTGTTCCTGCGCCTGGAGGGGCGGGACCCCGGGGCGCCACCGGTGCTGGCCGGATCGCACATCGATTCGCAGCCTTCGGGCGGAAGATTCGACGGCGCATTCGGGGTCCTGGCGGCGCTGGAAGCGGTCACCGCTCTGTCCGAGCACAATCTGCGGCCGCGTCGGTCGATCGAAGTCGTCGCCTGGGCCAACGAGGAGGGCTCGCGGTTCGCTCCGGGATTGATGGGTTCCGAGGCGTTCGCCGGGCTGCGTCCGCTGGATCAGATCCTGGCCACCACCGACGAGGATGGCGTCACGGTCCGGGAAGCGGCGGCGCGCGTCCTGGCCGCCGACGCCGGCGTGAATTGCAGGCCGCTGGGGTTCGCGGTCCGCGCCTTCGTCGAACCCCACATCGAGCAGGGGCCGCTCCTTGAGCGCGAAGGGATTCCGGTCGGCGTGGTGAGGGGAATGCAGGGCAGCCGCCGGTTTCGGGTCACCGTTACCGGAAGCGCATCCCACGCCGGCACGACGCCGCGCAGCGAGCGCCGGGACGCGCTACTGGCGGCGGCGCGGCTGATAAGTGACCTGGCCGAACTGGCCGCCGAACCCGACGACGTGATGTTCACCGTGGGCATGCTGAACGTCCGTCCCAACGCCCCGTCGGTCGTCCCCGCGGAAGCCCGTTTCTCGATTGATCTGCGGCATCCCGAAAACGCGGTGGTATCCGGCATCGGCGACGCCATCGTAGGGCGCTGCCAGAGCGCGGGCGGTCCCTGTGCGGTGGAAGTCCGGGAGATCGCCAGCACCCCCTCGCTCGAATTTCCCGGCAGCATTCAGTGGCGGCTCGGCTCGATCGCCGACCGCCTGGGCCTGGGATGGCGCGGCATCTTTTCACTGGCCGGTCACGATGCCCGCAACCTGCACGCCGTGTGCGAGAGCGGGATGATCTTCGTGCCGTGCCGGGATGGCCTCAGCCACAACGAATCCGAATGGGTCGAACCGGGGGACCTTGCCGCCGGCGCCCGAGTCCTGGCCGATGCATTGTGGGAATTGGCCAACGATGCCTGAGCGGCGGGCAATCACCGGTTCCGCTTCCGGTCAGCGCCGGCTCCCGGTCCGGCGCCGCGGTCAAAGAGGCAGGTAGCTGCCGGCCAGCACGTCCAGCGACGCCCCCAGGAACACCGCCGCCAGATATGCGATCGAATACAGATACAGCGACTTGGCGCCCCCTATTCCCTCCGACCTAGCCAGGCGCAGCGCCAGCACCAGAAATCCGACCCCCGCAACCGATGCGATGACCAGGTAAATCGGGCCGACCACGCCGGTAAAGGCAAGCGAGATCGCCACTCCCGCCAGCGCGAATGAGTAGAGGAGGATCTGCCGCTTGGTGGCCGCCAGGCCGGCTACCACCGGGAGCATCGGCAGTCCGGCCCGCTCGTAATCGTCCCTGATCAGCAGGGCGAGCGCCCAGAAATGGGGCGGCGTCCAGATGAAGATGATCGCGAAGAGGACTAGCGCCGGCAGTTCGAGCGAACCGGTCACCGCCGCCCAGCCCACCAGTGGCGGAATCGCGCCGGCGGCGCCCCCGATGACGATGTTCTGCGGAGTGACGCGCTTGAGCCCGAACGTGTAGACGAACAGGTAGATCAGGGTGCCGCTCAGCGCGAGCACCGCGGTCAACAGGTTCAGGAACGCGGCCAGGGCGGCGAAGGCGACAAGGTTGAGGACGATCCCGAACCCGATTGCGTGCCCCGGCGAAACCCGACCGCTGGCGACCGGCCGGCGGCTGGTCCGGCGCATGCTCTTGTCAAGGTCCCGCTCGGCGCCGTGATTTAGCGAATTGGCCCCGCCGGCGGCCAGGTAGCCGCAGAGAGTGACCAGCAGCAGCGCCTTCGGGTCGGGCCATCCCCGGGCGGCGACCACCATCCCGGCGAGGGCGGTGACCAGCAGCAGCGATATTATTCGCGGTTTGGTCAGCGCAATGTAGTCGCGCAGGTGGCCGATGAACGGAAGCGCCGGGTTCAACATCCGCAGGTCCCGGTCAAACCGGGCGAACCCGGCCGCGGAATCTTGCGGGGTCGACCAGGACCGCGACCAGTCCGACGGTGGAGACCCAGACCAGGGTCGCAATCACCAGGTGCAGCGACCGCAACAGTACCGAGAAGTTAAGCCAGACCATGAGCGCGCCCAGAAGAATCGCCGCCACCATGCAGCCGGCGACGAGCATCGCGAGCCGGCGCTCCCGATACGCATCGGACCCCATCCCCCAGGCCCGGTAACACAACCAGAAAACCGGCAGGGCGATCAGCGCGGTGGTGACCCGGTGGGTCATGTTCGCAACGAAGGCGAAACCCTCG
>CAYXKQ010000116.1:880-5546 GCA_964465715.1 uncultured Chloroflexota bacterium | reverse complement strand
TGCTCGACCCGCTGACCGCCGCGGTCTGCACGCTGGACGAAATTGACGCGATGGCCAACGAGATGTTTTCGGCCGAAGCCGACTACCTGCCGGGCTGGTGATCACGAGGATTTCGCTGGATGGGAATCACCGGGGCCGGCACGGGTCGCGCGCTCGATCGTGCCCGCCAGGATGCTTCGGGCGAGGGCGCGCGGGCCCGATCGGTGCAATGGCGCACTGGTTCGGGGAGGGGCAATTCAGCGGAACGTTTCGGGAGTTGAGCCTTCGCCGGACCAGCCGCGATTCCGGTTTTCCTGATCCGGTCGCTGTCCACCGGCGGGGGTCGCCGGATCACCGCGTGCGGGTAAACGCCCTCCTTTCGTCCATAGAGCCGAGGCCCGAATTTGCGGCGACCGCGCCGATGTCCCTGCCAAACGTGAATACCCTCTCAAGCCCGCGACCCTGGCAACTGGTCAGAAGGCGATGGTCACGGGCTTCGACTTCCGGGAAGCTGTCGTTCAGGCGGCGGGCGGCGAGTACGTCGTTTACTTAGAGCGACCAAACTTTCACGCTTGCCCTACGCACCGGCCCGAGGGCGTTGTCAAGGTCGTCCACCCTGTTGGTTCGCATGCAGGCGAACGCCAACTCAGGCAGACCTTCTGCGGAGGTGCAAAGGGTCGTACCGGGCTCGAATGAGCATGCAAAGAACTCGCGCGCGCGTTCGAAGCGGACGCTCTTTACCAACCGCGTACATGAACACGTTGGTGTCGATGGAGATCACGTAATCGGCAGTCGGATCAGCGCCGATTCAGCAAGCGCGGCCTTGTGCTCCTCCCAATCGGTTTCGGATCCCGGCGCGCTGCGCGCGTCGCAGTCCCGGAAGAACCGGTCGATTTCTTGCAGGGATTTGATCCGCTCGGCATTGCGCCATTCTTCGCACCTGCGCCGCGCTGCAGCCCTTAGCCATGCGCTGAAGGTCATCCCTTCGCGATTGTCCTGACGAACAAATCGATCCGGGTCTTCGTCTGGAGCGATCAATTTCACCCGCGCCAACGCAGTCTCCAGCCTTACTCCATTGGCGTGCATCCACGATGCGCATTTCCCTCGTATCCGCCTCGGGAGGCTTCCCCGGTGGATGGTCGCGCGGGCCCTCCAGAGGGTTTAGCCGAATTGTCAGATCTTGATTTCCTGCTTGGCCGAGCGGGCGGCGGGTTTCGCCGTATGGGGCCCTACGTAAAGGCAGAGCCTGGAACCAATCAGCAGCCGCGCAAGCCCCCGATTGTGCAGGTTGCGGACGGTGCGTCGGTCAGGCGATCGCGTATGCCAGGGCAGTAAGCAGCGCCGCTGCGGCGCCGGTGCCGGCCAGCAGTTTCAGGGAGCGCAGGCGCAGCGCGCGTTTGAACTCCGGCGAGTCGTGTCCGGCGACATCCCCGGCGACCGCCGGATCTATCTTGCCGATGAAATCGAACCCCACGCATATCTGGTAGTGGGCCTGGCCGATCCCCATCAGCCCGAGCCACAGGGGCGCCAACAGCGACAGGCGCCAGACCGGGTCCAATCCGAACGCCAGCATCAGCGCCCAGACAAGGATCGACAGCTGCACCGCCACCACGCCGAAGATCATCCGTTGGCGGCGCTCGCCGGGACCGATGTTGCAGACCAGCCCCCGGTAGCGGTATTTCGACTCCATCCCCTAACCCTTCAACAGCTTCACGGCGGCGCGAAGGCGTGAACCGACGCGTTCCGATCCCAGTACCGCCATTGTTGCAAAGAGGGGCGGCGTCGCCCGCGACCCGGTTATTGCCATCCGGATCGGCATGAATAGTACGCCGGGCTTCCAGCCCAGCTCCTCGGCCAGGCCGCGCAGAAACGCCTCGGTCGATGCTTGGTCGGCTACGTCGTTTCGGTCGCACCAGTCGGCCACCCTCGCCAGCGCGGCCGCGCTCGCCTGGTGAGACTGCCGGCGCGCTACGAGGAACTTTGGATCGGGCTGCACGCTGTCACGGAAAAAGAACGAGATGACGCCGGGCAGATCGGAAAGCCGCCGGATTCGTTCCTGCTCCAGCGCCAGGGCGGACTCGAAGTAGTCGCGGTCCGGACGACCCACCGGATCGAACCCGCGCTCATCGTCGGGACTCCCGATGGGTGGGGCGAAATATCCGCGGTCCTCGAGGTAGTCCCATGCCCGCCGGCTCAATTCGGAAATCGGCAGGCCGCGCACGTAGTTGCCGCTGAACCAGTCGAGTCGTTCCTGGTCGAAGATGGCGTTGGCGCGATTTATCCGATCGGCGGAGAACTCCGAGACCAGTTCCCCGAGCGTGAAGAACTCGCGCTCGTCGCCGGGGTTCCAGCCGAGCAGGGCGATGAAGTTGTTGACCGCCTCCGGCAGGTATCCCAGGTCGCGGTACTCCTGGATTGAGACGGACCCATCCCGCTTGGAGAGCTTCTGGCGCTTGGCGTTCAAGGTCAACGGGATGTGACCGAACCGCGGGAGCTCCCAGCCCAGCGCCTCATACATCACGACCTGTTTGAAGGTATTGGAAATGTGGTCGGCGCCCCGCAATACGTGGGTGATGGCCATGTCGTGGTCGTCGGCCACCACCGCGAAGTTGTAAACGGGCGAGCCGTCGGAGCGGGCCACGATGAAATCGCCCCAGAGGCCCGAGTCCTCGCGCAATCGGCCAAGGACCAGGTCGTCAAATTCCACGTCCCCGGCATCCACCTTGAACCGGTAGCTGGCCGGTTCGCTGGCGTCGAGCCGGGACCGGACCTCGTCTTCGGAGAGGCTCCGGCAGCGGCCCGAATAGCGCGGGGGCAGTTTTGCCCGCTGGGCGGCCTTGCGCTCCTCGGCCAGCTGCTCGCGACTGCAGAAGCAGCGGTAGACGTGCCCCCTATCGATCAGGCGCTGAAGGTGGCGGCGGTGGATTTTCAGGCGCTCACTCTGTCGGTAGGGGCCGTAATCACCGCCGACATCCGGACCCTCGTCCCAGTCCAGCCCCAGCCAGGCCAGGCCGGCATATATGGCCTGCTCGAATTCAGGGCGGTTGCGATCACGGGCCGTATCTTCGACCCGCAGCACGAATTTCCCGCCGCTCTTTCGCGCCAGGAGCCAGTTGTAGAGCGCGGTGCGGGCGGTTCCCACATGGATGGAGCCGGTCGGGCTGGGGGCGATGCGAAAGCGCGCCGCTCCGGAATCAACGGCCATTCGGGCCCCTGTCGAGCTGGCCCCGGGCGTCGGCCAGCAGCACCCCCAGGGGCAGGGCCCCTACCTGGAAACGGCCGTCGTTGATCCCGCTCAGGACCGTGTCCAACGGAATCCATTCGGTATGCAGGATCTCGGACCGGTCGCGATCGTGCCCGACGTATTCGAGCCCGCGGGCGCGGAAGAACTGAAGGCGCAGCCGGGTCAGGGCCGGGATCGGGTGAATCGCACCGTAGGGTTCGGCCGACAGCGCGGCGTAGCCGGTCTCCTCACGCAATTCGCGCAAGGCGGCGGCCCGCGGTTCTTCATCCTTTCCGATCGAACCCATTGGAAGGTCGCATACCACTTCCTTGAGCGGATGCCGGTATTCGCGAACGATCAGGACGCGACCGTCGTCGTCCTGGGCCAGTACCGCGACCGCGCGGGCGCGGCTGGCAAGGTACGTGTAAGTGTGACGGCGACCGTCCAGATCGGCGGCGATCTCGTCCTCGTACACCGGAAACCTGCCCTGCCAGGCAACGCGGGAGGAGACAGTAGTCCAGCCCAGCCGCTGGGCGTTCTCGTCGCTATGGCGCATGCGTGACTCCAAATCCCGCGCTATGGAGCCATCACGGCCGGACCGCGCGATATCGCCTGGTCAGGCGATTCGCTCCGGGGTGATGAACTGACCCCTGGCGACCGGGGCCGTCGGGCCGAATGCTGCATAGTCGCGGTAATCGGGGACCAGCTGGTTGCGCAGCGAGTCTCCGAGCAGGGTCAGCTCGACCGTCCCCTGGGCCGAGAGCTGGAAAATGGCGGCCTGGAAATACTGCCGGACGAAACCCGGCGTCTTCCCTTCAAACAGCGTCCCGGGGGCACCGGTGTCGGAGCGCCCGGCAGTCTTGGGGAATCCGAAGCTGTCTACGCCGCCCAATTCGATGAAGAAGTCCAGGAATCCGGTCCGGGTCCCGTCGGCGGCAAAATTCGAAACGTAGTGGTTGAACCCGCCGAAATTGACGGCACCGCCTGAAGGTGGCGTGGTCGGCGCCGGCTCAACGCCCTGGTCTCTGCTGTCGCCCTGGCCGCCCCCGAAATAGTCCCAGGCAAGGCGCCGCTCGACCAGCCAGATTCCGCCCAGGTCGGGTCGACGGTGAAAGTCGATCACTCCGCGCTGGAAGAACTGGGTCAGCGTGCCGGGTTCAAGCTCCAGCACCTCAGAGGTCGCATAACCCCAGCGTTTGAGCTTGCCGGTCCGGTTGTAGTAGTCCAGGAACCCGGCATCCAGGGCCTGACCGCCGACGCTGACCTGCAGGTCGGAAATGTTGTGGTCCAGGTCCGGATTGGTCGAGACGGTGCTGCGGGCGGTTTCGGCCACGCGGACGGTTTCAAAAATCGACCGGGCCGGCGGCGGGGTCACCCCGGTCCCGCCCCCGTCCTCGGTGACGGTGAGGCGGGCGATGCCGTGGATCGTCGTCAGGTCGGACGCGGTGGTGCTGCCGGACGACG
>CAYXKQ010000116.1:0-870 GCA_964465715.1 uncultured Chloroflexota bacterium | reverse complement strand
CCGAAGAGGATGGTGAAGGTGTCGTCGCGATCGTTGGCGTCCTTGGGAACGGCGAACCCGAGCAGGAAATCACCGTCTTCTTCAATTTGCGAGGCCTCCGGGGCGTAGCAGGGCGCCGCGCACTCGGCGTCAAGGTCCTCGTAGATGCCGGTATCCCCGCCCAGCGACCGGAAAAGGACCGCGCTGTCCTGAAAACCGGTGACCCCGATCACCAGGGTGCCCCCTTCGGCGGCGCGGTAGCGGGATTCCTCGAGCCCGTAATCGGGATCGCGGTTCAGGTCATGGGTGTTCAGACGGATTGCCTGGCGCGGTCCGACGCTGGCCCGAAATGCGCTGGAGACGTTGTCAAGGTCAAATCCGGCGCCGCGCGGGCCGGGATTGTCGCTCACGTCGATCAGCGCCACGTCGGGCGCGTCGCGGCCCGATCCGAGACCTTCGAACGCACCGGCCGGCAGCGAGCGGAGCTCGTTGCCGGTAAGGTCAAGGTCCTGGAGTTTGGTAAGACCGGAAAAATCGCCGCGCTGCAGGCCTTCGATTTCCGAATCGGCAAGGTCTAGCGAGGTTACTCCCTCCAGGTCGTGGGAGCTGATTTCGTCGCAGGCCTTGGACAGGTCCTCCACCAGCAGGTCGCGGACCGGCCGCGATCGGTCGCAGACCTCGATGCCGGGGGCGTCGTCGTCGTTGATCTGCAGCCGGGCATCGTCATTGCCGCGCGATATGGCGCGCTCGATTTCCTCGAAGTGATCGTCCTCGGTTCCGCTGTGATTCAGGCCGAGGTCTACGGCCCCGTCATCAGGAAGATCATCGTAAACGGCCACGGCCGAAAGGTCGACGCTCACCCTCTCGGGCCTTTCGATAACAAAGTCGTCC
>CAYXKQ010000115.1:0-5695 GCA_964465715.1 uncultured Chloroflexota bacterium | reverse complement strand
ATCGAGCACCGGCCGACCGCTGGCGTAACCCAGTCCCTGAAGCTGATCTCGCGTCCGGGTTCGGAACGCATCTGCCGTTACGCGTTTGAATACGCCCGCCGGTTCGGGCGCCGCAAGGTGACCTGCTTCACCAAGGACAACATCATGAAGATGTCCGACGGGCTCTTTCACCGCGTATTCGACGAGGTCGCCGCCGAGTATCCGGAGTTTGAGAACGAGCACTGGATAGTCGACATCGGGATGGCCAAGCTGGCCGATACGCCCGAGACATTCGACGTGATAGTCACCCCGAACCTGTACGGCGACATTCTCTCTGACATCGCGGCCCAGATTGCCGGGAGCGTCGGCCTGGGCGGATCGGCCAACGTGGGATCCGAATGCGCCATGTTCGAGGCCATCCACGGCTCGGCGCCGCGCCGCGCCGGCCAGAACCTGGCCAACCCCTCGGGGTTGCTGCACGGGGCGATCCTGATGCTGGTCCACATCGGCCAGGGACAGGTGGCGGCCCGGGTCCGCGACGCCTGGCTGGCGACCATCGAGGACGGCGTGCACACCTACGACATGTACTCGGAGGAGCACAGCTCACGCAAGGTCGGCACCCGCGAATTCGCCGACGCGGTAATCGAGCGGATCGGGCGGCGGCCAGGACGGTTCAGCCCCTCCCAATTCGGAGACCCCGAAGAGTCAGCCGCCCCCGCAGTCGCGGCCGGGACAAATCCATCCAAGCAGATAGTCGGGGTCGATGTATTCATTGACTGGGCGGGCGCCTCGCCGAGCGAGCTGGCCGGCCGGGTCGGGCCGCTCGGCCAGGAATTCGAGCTGACGGTTATCGACAACCGCGGCCTGAAGGTCTGGCCGGGAGACGCCAGCGACGCCATAGTCTCCGACCACTGGCGCTGCCGCTTTGAGCGCGATTCCGCATCGCACGAAGATATAGCCGGACTGTTCGCCCGCCTGGCCGCGGCCGACGTCGATTTCGTCTCGACGGCGAACCTTTACACCTACGACGGCAATCCCGGATTCTCACTCGCACAAGGTCAGTAGATGTCCGAGCAAAAAACACTTCAGGTTGGCGTGGTCTTCGGATCCAAGTCCGATTGGCCGGTCATGCAGAGCGCTGCCCAGCAGCTGGATAAATTCGGAATCTCGTTCGAGGCGCGCGTACTCTCCGCGCACCGGACCCCGGACGACACGGTCGAGTGGATACGGTCCTGCGAGCAGCGCGGGGTGCAGGTCTTCATTGCCGCCGCCGGCGGGGCCGCCCATCTGGCCGGGGCGGTGGCCGCGCAGACGGTCCGCCCGGTTCTGGGCGTCCCCATGCCGGGTTGGGCCCTGGACGGGCTCGACTCGCTCCTCTCGACCGTGCAGATGCCGCGCGGAATCCCGGTCGGGACGCTGGCGATCGGGAAGGCCGGAGCGTACAACGCCGCCCTGCTGGCCGTTCAGATCCTGGCCCTGCACGATGAATCGCTGGCCGCGGCACTCCAATCAGCGCGAGCGAGCGACCGCGCCGCAATCCTCGAGACCGAGCTGGACTAGCCGTCCGGACGCCGGCGCGGCGGGGTGCGGTCCCGGCGCGTCACTTGCGCCGCAGGCGGCCCAGCAGGGCCCAGGTGGCCAGGGGGAGGGTGATCAGTCCGATGGCGGCGATGCCGCCTATCGCGACCAGGATGTCTGAGAGCACCCAGCCCTCGCTGACCAGGGACCGCATCCCCTGCAGCAGGTAGGTCACCGGGTTGAAGGTCACGATCGTGGCCATCCAACCGGTCATGGCTTCCTGCGGCACGAAAACCGGGCTCAAGAAAACGACGGGGAAGAAAATGATGAAGCTGGTGTTTACCGCCGCCGGGTTGCCGGTCTTGAGGGCTATCGCGTAGGGAAATCCGTTGTATGTGGCCGTCCAGCAGACGGTAAGGACGAGTAACGCGATCACGCCCGGCACCCCGGTCGCAAATTCCACTCCCACGACCAGCGCAAGGATTAGAACCGGAATCGTCATCACGACCGCCAGCACCATATCGGCCACCATGAATCCCAGCATCATGGCCGGGCGGTTGACCGGGGTGACGGCGAGCCGGTCGAAGTAGCCTCCCTGGATGTCCAGGACCAGTATGTTGGCCCGGCTGAGTCCGGTGACCGCGAACAGGATCGCCACCGGTATCTGGAAGGCCTTGTAGTCAAAGCCTTCCGCGCCCGGAAATCCTTCGGTCAGGTCCTGGAGGGCACCGACGTTGATCAGGAAGAAGAACGCCGGCACGATAAGGGCGCCAATCAGGGTTTCCGGATCGCGCGGAATCGATCGAATTGCCCGCTCGCCGAGGCTGGCCAGGTCACGCCAGAACCCGGCCGGGCGGGCCACGACCCTTTCGGCGGCGGTCACAGCCCGGCCACCGAGCCGCGGGTCGCCGGTGCCGGATCGGGGCCGCCCGACATCCGCGCCCCGGTCACGTGCAGGAAAACGTCGTCCAGGGTGGGAGTGCGCAGGGTCAGCGATTCGACCCCTACTCCCGCCTGGGCCAGGACAAGCGCCACCTCGCTGATCTGGCGCGAGCCCTCGGGGGCGGCCACCGACAACTCGTTGCCGAAGGTG
Organism: uncultured Chloroflexota bacterium; assembly: GCA_964465715.1. Taxonomy (GTDB): domain Bacteria; phylum Chloroflexota; class UBA11872; order UBA11872; family VXNJ01; genus VXNJ01. Next base: position 3,105 of record CAYXKQ010000115.1, on the reverse strand, counting down.
TCGATCTCCCGCGCCCAGGGCAGGTCACCCAGCGCTCGCAGGGCGATTCCGGGGGAATCGACGCTGACGACGATCACGTCCGACCCGATGTCCCGCTTGAGCTGGCGCGGCGTGCCCTCCACCGCCAGGATCCCCTCGTCGATGATTCCCACCCGGTCGGCCAGGGCGTCGGCCTCCTCAAGATATTGAGTGGTCAGGAAGATGGTTACTCCCAGGTCGCGATTGACCGAGCGGATGTGCTCCCAGACTCGCGCCCGCGATATCGGGTCCAGGCCGGTGGTCGGTTCGTCGAGAAAGAGAATCTCGGGGGAGTGGATCAGCGAAGCGGCAAGGTCGAGGCGCCGCTTCATGCCGCCCGAATAGGTTCCAATCAGACGTTTTATGGCGTCCCCGATATCGATCAGGTGCTCGAGTTCGCCGATCCGGCGGTTGGCGTCTCGGCGCGAGAGGCCGTAAAGATATCCCTGCAGGCGAAGCAGTTCGAGCCCGGTCTGCTTGGGGTCAAGCCCGACTTCCTGCAGCGCGGTACCGATCTTGAGGCGGACCCGGGCGGCGTCGGAGACGACATCGAATCCAGCAACCGCGGCCTTGCCCGCGCTCGGCAGGAGCAGTGTGGTCAGCACCCGCAGCGTCGTCGTCTTGCCGGCTCCGTTGGGTCCGAGAAACCCGTAGATCTCACCCGGCGCAACGGCGATATCGATGCCGCGGACAGCATGCACGCGATCAAATTGGCGATGCAAATTGCCGGTCCAGATCGCCAGCCCGGAATCATTCATGTTGTGGTCTTGCTACCGCGCCGTATGGGATTGAGGGGCCGTCGGCCGCACCAAGTTTCGGGCAAATCGGGCCGGCCGGCGGCGTTATCCGCTGGCGGGCGGAACACAATGGCGATCTAGCCCGGATTTCTCACCGATTCTCGTCCTGATCCAGGCCGGAGCTCCCGGCCCCAAGATTCAAACCGGTCTTTTTTAGGGTCTCCGGGCAGCCATTCCCAATTCGCACTTTGCGAACCGGCGGCAGCGCTCTGAAGCGGCCCGATCGGACGGTTCCGGACCGGTGCAGACCGGTGTCCGGAGGGCGTCGGCCGAATCGGCCGCCCGAGCGCTCCGAGGCGATTTGTCCGGATGAGGGCGACACCCCTAAATTGTGCCACCAGCGGTAGTTGACGGCCGGCTGCACCGGGTTCTGTTCCCTCTGTGTAGAGACCCTGTAACAGGCGCTCCGGCAGGGTTCCGGCCAGGATCCCGCCACTACCGCTGGAGGGGGTCTAAATTGGCGTCTGGAACGCCCTCCCACTCCTTAAAAACAGAAACGCCAAGCGATAATTGAGGTGTCTCAAAACCAACACTTATCGCGAGGCGATCTGTATGCAAAAGTCTACCGCCACCCAGCTGGTTTTCTCGTCCCTGGGCCGCGTGCAGGTGATCGGGGGGTTCAGCGGCGGCGACCTCTCCTCCGACGGCGGGGTCATGCTGATCCGCGAAGTGGACCGGATCCGGAACCTGACCGTCCGCATCGCCGAGTGCTTCACCGATCACCGCAATCCCAACTCGGTGGCCCACAGCGTGCTGGGCATGCTCCGCCAGCGCATCTACGGTCTCTGCCAGGGTTACGAGGACCTGAACGACCATCAGCACCTGCGCCGGGATCCGGCGCTGCTCCTGGCCCTGGAGCAGACTTCGGGCGATCCGCTGGCCTCCGCCCCGACCCTGAACCGCCTGGAGCTGGCGGTTCCCGCAGAGGCTGCCGGCGACCGCTACCGGAAGATCGCGGCCAACCTGGACGCGCTCGCCGACCTGCCTGTCGACATGTTCATAGAGGAGCACCCCGATCCGCCGGCGGAGATAGTCCTTGACGTCGACGCCACCGATATCGAGCTTTCCGGCGCGCAACAGCTTGGCTTGTTTCATGGGTACTATGACAGTTACGTCTATCTGCCGCTGTATGTGTTCTGCGGCGAGCACCTGCTGGCCTGCCAACTGCGCAGCGCCCACAGGGCCCCGGGCAGCAACGTACTGCTCTACCTGGAACCGGTGATAGCCAGGATCAGGGCGGCCTGGCCCGACACCCGGATCATCCTGCGCGGAGACGCCGGATTTGCCCGCGACCAGCTCATGGACTGGTGCGAGCACATGGGGGTCTACTAGGTCATCGGCGTGGCCCAGAACCCCTACCTGCACTCCAAGATCGCCGACCTGTCCGAGCGCTCGCGGCGGCGCTGCCTCCAGACCGGCAAACCCTCGCGCCGTTTCCGCTCGTTTGCCCACGAGACCAAATCCGGGTCCTGGGCGCGTCCGCGGCGGGTGGTGGGCAAGGCCGAGTGCCTGCCGCACCAGGCCGGACGGGCGCCGCGCCGCAACTCGCGCTTCGTGGTCACCAACCTCGGGCCCGAACAGGTGAATGCGCGCGATCTATATGAACTGGAATACTGTAAACGCGGAGACGCCGAGAACAGGGTTGGCGAGCAGTTCCAGGTGTATGCCGGTCGCACCAGCAGCCACTCCTTCCGGGCCAACCGGCTGCGGCTGTACTTTGCCGGGTTCGCCTACTCTCTCATGTCGGCCCTCAGGCGGCTGGGCGTCGACGGGGAGGACGCGCCCGAACCCGAGGCCATCCGCCGCCAGGCCCCGACGCCGCGCGACCGGTCGCGCGAGGACGCCGGGGAGCAGCCAAAACCCGATCCGCGGCCGCAGTGCGCAACGATCCGCCTGCGTTACCTGAAGCTGGCGGTGCGGATCACCCGGTCCACCCGCCGCTACCTGCTGGAGTTTCCGTCCAAATACCCTTACCAGGAAGAGTTCGCAGCCATCCTTGCCCGCCTGCAGCAGACTCCCGTAATGGCCCGCGCGCCCGTCAGTTGACCGGCCGGGACCGCAAGCGGTCCCCGATCAGGCCGGTAATGGCCGGAGTCCCGGGCGGAGCCATGCCGGGACCGGTTCTGGCGCATGGAAAACCGCGTTGCGGCGCCCGGAAACGCCGAAACTATCACACATACCCCTTACACAGCTCTCCGTAGCGCACGGTACGGACCCCGACCGGCCGTAGATCGCGTCAAAAACGCTCAGAATGATGGCCTTGCGGCAATCCGTGAAAAATGTCGGCTAG
>CAYXKQ010000114.1:2130-5705 GCA_964465715.1 uncultured Chloroflexota bacterium | reverse complement strand
GGCTCCGGCCAGGAGCACGTCACCCAGGCTGCCGGGTTTGACCACCAGGATCCGGTGCGGCGCCGATGGAACCTCTTCTGGCCGCGAAGGAAAGCCGAGCGCCAGCGCCCGGCAGGCCGCGCCGACCATTCGGTCCCGTGCCGATCCCGCCACCGGGACCGCTTCAGTCGCTTTCAGGGTCGTCGATCAGGCCAAACGTCAGCCGGCCCGAAACCGCCAATTCACCGTCGGCGAAGAGCTCGCCCCGGCCGCGGCCTATACGGCTGCGCAGGCGCTCGACTTGCACCCGCATCTCCAGTCGAGCGCCCGGGGTGACTATTCGCCTGAACCTGAGTTCGTCTATGCCGGCGAAGACCGCCAGCTTGCCCGAGTTTGCGGGGGCCGACATCGCCAGGCAGGCCCCGGTCTGGGCCAGCGCCTCGACCATGATCACCCCCGGCAGGATCGGGTTGCCGGGAAAGTGGCCGGCGATGAAATCCTCATCGCCGCGCACCGTGTATTCGGCCACTGCCAGCTCGCCCGGATCCAGTTCCAGCAGGCGGTCGATGAACAGGAATGGCGGGCGCTGCGGGATCAAATCGGTGACCGCCGGCAATTCGCTTGTAGGCCGGGATTCAGGCATCGTCGCGAACCAGGGCGGAAAGCTGATGCGTCGGCTCGCGAAGATGGTCGCGGTAGAGGGGTCTGAAGACTGCGTAGTACTCGCGGTAACGCTCTACCCGGGCGGGGTCGGGTTCGACCAGGTCGGAGTAGCCGACGCATGCGTCCACCGCCGACTGGACGTCGCAGTGGCCCCCGCCGGCGACCGACCCCAGGATCGCCGCCCCGAATGCCGGCCCCTCCTCGGAAGCGGTCCGTTCTACCGGCAGTCCGAACACGTCGGCCATCGTCTGAACCCAGAGATCAGAGCGGGCTCCGCCGCCGGTGGCGATTACCCGGTCGGCGCGAACCCCAAGATCTGAAATCAGGTGCAGGCAGTCGGCCAGGGCGAAGGTGACCCCTTCGATTACCGCCCGGGCTACGTGCCCGACCCCATGCCGCAGCGAAACCCCCACCAGCGCGCCGCGCGCGTCCGGATCAAGGTGCGGGGTTCGTTCCCCGGCCAGGTACGGGAGGAACACCAGCCCCTCCGCCCCCGGCGGCGCGTCCGCCGCCGCCGCGGTCAGCAGATCATACGGGTCGCCCGAGCCGCCAAAACTTGCGCCGGTGGCCGGGTCCAGCAGCAGATCGCGCAGCCAGCGCAGCGACATGCCGGCCGAGAGGATCACCCCCATGTAATGAAACGCGTCCGGGACCGAATGGCACATAGTGTGGATCCTGCCGGCGGGGTCGGCAACCGGGCGATCTGCGTGGGCAAATACCACCCCGCTGGTCCCGATACTGGCCGAGACGATGCCCTCGCGGACTATCCCGGTACCGATTGCGGCAGCCGAATTGTCGCCGCCGCCGGCGGCGATCGGCGTCCCTTCCGGCAGCCCCAGCTCGGCGGCGGCCGCGGCGCTCAACCCGCCGGTGTCCCGGGGACCCTCGAAGACTTCCGGCAACCAGTGGGCGGGAATCTCAAAAGCGTCCAGCAGACGTTGCGACCACCTGCGCCGGGCCACATCCAGGAGCAGCACGCCGGATGCGTCGGCCGCGTCGGTCGCCCGCTGATCGCTCATTCGCAGGCGGACGAAGTCCTTGGGCAGCAGGACCGATTCGATCCGGGCGTAGTTTTCGGGTTCGTTGTCGCGCAACCACAAGATCTTGGGCGCCTGAAAGCCCGTAATGGCCGGACTCAGGGCAATCTCCATGAGCAGGTCCCCGGCAATATCCTGCATCGCCGCGGTCTGGACGGCGGTCCGTTGATCGTTCCAAAGCAACGCCGGACGGATGACCTGATCCTGATCGTCAAGAAACACCGACCCGTGCATCTGCCCCGTCAGGCCGATTCCGCGCACCGCCCGCAGGTCGATCTTGCCGCCCAATTCCCCGACCGCCAGTTTGACCGCGCGCCACCATTCCTCCGGGTCCTGTTCAGTCCATCCCGGGTTTGGAGTGACAAGTTGGTGCTGACCCGAGCCCGACTCAAGGATGGTCCCGGATTCGTCGATGGCGATCGCCCGCGAACCCTGGGTGCCTACGTCAATCCCCAGATACATGAATGCCCTTCAAATCTGCGTCAGCGCGCACCTTGCGGCAGCGCGACGGCTGTCCTTCGCCTCCATAATTTTGGAGTTTGCCTCCCGCAGTCCCCGACCAGATAGCGAGTCTCACGCTGATCCACGCTCCGCCACCGCCCAAGCTGCTCGCGCTGGACATCGACGGGACCCTGATCCCCAGCGGCGGTCAACTCAGCCGGCGGACGGTCGCCGCGGTGCGCGCCGCGGCAGCTGCGGGGATAGGGATCGTGGTCGCGACCGGCCGACGCTGGAGAACCGCCCAGATGGTCCTTGAGCCGCTGGGGGCGGGCGACTACCTGATCCAGAGCTCGGGGGCGGTCGTGCGCGACCTGGACCGGGAGCGCTACGGCCGGATCGTATACCGCAATTACATCCCCAAGGAGGAGGCGGTCAGAGTCTGTCGGATCGCCCAGGACCTGGGAGTGATCCCGGTCTGGTACGACACCCCCGAACGGACCAGGCAGCTCTTCGTCTTCGGGCGGGTGTCGGCCAGCCCGCAACTGCAGATTTACTCGCGTCCCAACCCCGGCGCTTTCGTCGAAACCGACAGCTTCGCGGATCTGGGGCCGGCGATGGAGATCGTATGCTTCGGCGATCCGGACCGGCTGACCCGATTGCAACACCGGGTGGAAGGGTTGCCGTCAGGGAACGTGCGGGCGATGACCTGGAACAGCCCGCGATATCTGGGTTCGGTCCTGGAGGTGGTGCACGCCGCAACGTCCAAGGGCGCCGCCCTGGACTGGTTGTGCGCGGAGCTGGATCTGGGGGCAGATCAGGTGGCCGCGATCGGGGATGACGTGAACGACATTGAAATGCTCCGCTGGGCCGGGACCGCGATCACCGTCGAGGGCGCCAGACCGGCGGTCACCAGCGAAGCCGGTTTCCGGATCCCCGGCCCCGAGGAGGAAGGAGTGGCACGACTGATCGAAGGCTGGCTGGAGGGGTCCGAACCACACATAAAATCATCCGGCCCGACCGCCGACGTGGCTCAACGGTAGAGCGGGGCTTTCGTAAAGCTCAGGTTGTGGGTTCGATTCCCACCGTCGGCTCCAATAAGCACACCCACGGTCGCAGATTCGGCCGGTTTGGGAAAGCTTGATGGCGATTGAGCCGACCGGCAGGGTGGAGGGCGCGCCGGCCCTTGGTTACGGCTTGCGAATTGGCCGCCAATTGCCGGTGTCGCGCGGTTCGCGAAAGAGGCGACATCGCCCGCTCCGCCCCGGTTCAACCATGGACGCCCGTTTCCCGGGCCGCTCGTTGCACCGAATCGCGTTCGCGGGACGTATTCCCCGCCTTTGTGCCCGCGTTCGCAAATAATCCACGATGTAGACTCACCGAACATGCATTTCCCATGTGACCATGGCAAACAAATGTCCAAAATGGTACAAATCCGAAACATGCCGGACGAGATTC
>CAYXKQ010000114.1:0-2120 GCA_964465715.1 uncultured Chloroflexota bacterium | reverse complement strand
GGCTCCAATAAGCACACCCACGGTCGCAGATTCGGCCGGATTGGGGAGGAGGGGATGGCGATTGGGCCCACCGGCCGGGAGAGGGCACGCCGGCCCTTGGTCACGGCTTGCCAATTGGCCGCCATTGGCCGGAGTCCGGCGGTCGCGAAAGAGGCGGCATCGCCCACTCCGCCCCGGTCCAACCATGGACGCCAGTTTCCTGGGCCGCTCGTCGCACCGAATCGCGTTTGCGGGACGTGTTGCTTTCTTTCGAGCCCGTGATCGCAAACTATTGGCGATGTAGACTCACTGAACATGCATGTCACATGTGTCAATGGCAAACAAATGTCCAAAATGGTACAAATCCGAAACATGCCGGACGAGATTCACCGCGAGGCGAAAGTTCGCGCGGCCCGCGCAGGAATGTCCCTTTCGGCATTCCTGCTAAAGGAGATCGAACGGTCCTTGGCGCTCCCGTCCGGTCCGGAGTTCTTATCCCGCATCGCTACCCGAGAACCGGTCCGGCAGCGGGAAACTGCCGCCGAAGCCCTTCGCGCCGAGCGCGAATCACGGTGGTAGTGACCGATGCATCGGTCGTCGTTGAACTGCTGCTGAACCCGGACAGCGCCGGCGGCGACGCCCTCGCGCGCTGCATCGCGCGCGACGAGACGGTTTGTGCACCGAGCCTGTTGGATGCAGAAGTCGGCCAGGTGATTCGACGATTCACACTAAGTCGCCGAATGTCGGTCGCCCGCGCCCGGATCGCTTTGGCCGATCTGGCCGGGGCTCCGATTCACCGATTTCCGCAATTGCCTCTGCTTCCGCGAGCGTTCGACTTTCGCGAAAACGTCACCGTTTACGATGGCGTCTATCTGACTCTTGCCGAGTCTCTCGAGTCCCCATTGTTGACCTGCGACTCCGCCCTCGCGGGCGTTCCCGGGTGCGATGCCGTCGTTACCGTCTATCAACCCGGAAACGCAGATCCGAGTTAGCGCAAGCGGTTCGGCTGCCCCACCCGCCATCGTTGCGACAAAGGATCTGCGGCCCCGATTTGAGGCCGATCAATACGGACTCAACTGCGCGGTGGGCCGGATAATCCTGAAGTTGCCGGGGTTCGGCGTAACTTCAGTCGCGCCAGACGCCGATTAGGCATCCGGGACCCGGCCAGGTGATACGCCAATCTGCAGGATATTCGCATGACCCATAACGGCTGGGCGGTGATTCTGGGGGTTTCCTCGGGATTCGGGGCCGCGGCGGCTCGACAGCTGGCCGGCGACGGATTTTCGATCTTCGGATTCCACCTTGACCGGCGCTCGACCATGCCCAAGGTCGACGCCCTCAAATCCGAAATCACCGCGCTTGGGGTACGCGCGGAATTTACCAACGCCAACGCCGCCGACGGTGACGTGATGGACGCGGCGATTGCCGCCATGGGCGAAGTTGTTGGGGGCGAAGGCCTAGGCAGTGTACGCGTGTTGATGCATTCGCTGGCGTTTGGCAATCTGCTGCCCTATTTCCCCGATGAGAACGACCGCTCGGTATCAAAGCGCCAGCTCGAGATGACCTTCGACGTCATGGCCCACAGCCTCATTTACTGGACGCGGGCACTGGTCCAAAGCCGCTTGATGGGGCGAGACGGGCGGGTATTTGCCATGACATCGGCCGGGAGCACCCGGATCTGGCCCCATTACGGGGCGGTGGGCCCGGTCAAGGCGGCGCTGGAGGCGCACGTTAAGCGTCTCGCCTTTGAATGCGGCCCGCACGGGATCACCGTGAACGCCATCCGGGCCGGCGTCACCCACACCCCGGCGCTGGAGAAGATCCGCGGTTACGAGGAGTTGATGGGGCGGTCGGCGGACCTGAATCCCGGCGGCCGCCTGACGACTCCCGAGGACGTGGCCGCGGCTATCTCGTTGCTGTGCGATGGACGCGCGCACTGGATCACCGGCAACGTGATCGGCGTTGACGGCGGCGAAGACCTTATGGGCTAGGTCCCAGCCAGGGAGCGTACCGGCGAGGATCGCCCGGCGTCACCGCGCGCGCCTTCCGGCAGTCGATCCCGATCTGCGCGACCAGCTCCGCGGGCCCGGCGAACTTTTTCTCGGGCCGCAGGAACTGCTCGAAATAGACCCGCATCGGCT
>CAYXKQ010000113.1:0-5747 GCA_964465715.1 uncultured Chloroflexota bacterium | reverse complement strand
TGCAGAACGCCCCGCCCAACGACATGACGCCCGCGGAGATCGCCGAAGCCGCCCGCGAAATGTCTGAGCGGGAAGGCCTTGACTATTCGGCGATGGACCAGGAGGAGATGAGCGCGGCCGGAATGGGTTCGCTGCTGGCGGTTGCCCAGGGGTCCGACCAGCCGCCGTTTCTGATCACCATGGTCTACGAACCCGACGAGCCCGCGACCGGCACCCTGGCGGTGGTCGGCAAGGGCGTCTCGTTCGACACCGGCGGGATTTCGATCAAGCCCAGCGCCCGTATGGAGGAAATGAAGTTCGACATGTCGGGGGCCGCGGCCACGATCGGCACGATGCTCGCCGTGGCCCGCCTGAAGCCCTCCCTGAAGGTGGTCGGCGTCGTGCCGACGGTCGAGAACATGCCCTCCGGCCGCGCCCTGCGGCCGTCGGACGTGGTCACCGCCTCAAACGGCAAGACGGTCGAGATAGTCTCCACCGACGCCGAAGGGCGCATGATCCTGGCCGACGCGCTCTGCCACGCCCAGACGTTCGAGCCCGACGCAATCGTCGATATGGCGACCCTCACCGGCGCCGTCATTGTCGCCCTGGGGCACTTTGCGACCGGGATGATGGTCACCAGCCCGGAGCTGGCCGCCAGGCTGTCGCGGGCCGGCGACAAGGTCAACGAGCGCGTCTGGGAGCTTCCCCTCTGGGACGAATACGAAGAGAACATCAAGGCCAAGACCGGGGACTTGGACAACACCGGCGGGCGTGCCGCCGGCACGATCAACGGCGGAATGTTCCTCAAGCACTTCGCCGGCCAGTACCCGTTCGCCCACCTGGACATTGCCGGAACCGCCTGGGAAGGCAAGAAGACCCCGCTCTGGCGGGGCGGCGGCAAGGGGGTCGGGGTGCGCCTGATCACGCAGCTGGTCCGCGATTGGCCGGGCCCAATTGCCGGGGACGCGAAACCGGCGCAGTGAAATCAATCTCGGTCCAGTGGACGCCCGAGGTCACCATGACCGAGGCCCGGGCGGTAATCGACGGCGCCGCCGGCGCGCTTGAACACGCCTTCCTGCTCGCCGCCGATACCGGTATCGGCCTAACCCGCCCGCATCTGCGGCCGCTGGGGACCTGGCACATCCCCTCGGTCGACAAGGGGACGCCCTACTGGTCGACCCTCTACTACGTCGAGCAGAGCCTTGACGAGGTCTCGGGCGTGATCGACGGACGGCGCTTCATCGAGACGATTCGCCAGGAACCCTGGCAGCAGATGGGGGCCCATTACGACCTGGCCATCGTCCACCACGACCTGCACGATGTCCCGGAGCGCATGGCCGGCGAAGGTCCCTTATTCGCGCTCTCGGCCACCGAACCCAACCTGGCGGCGGTCATCTCGGTCAACCGGGTGCGCCAGATCCGGCGCTCGGCCGAGCGCAAGCTGGCGCTTGCCCGGCTGGCCATGCACTCGCTGGGCCACATCCTGGAAGCGGTGCCCGCCGGACGCGAGCACGCCGAGCTGTCCTGGGGCGACTGGCATTGCCTTAACGATGACTGCGTGATGCGCCACGCTCCGACCGTTGACGTCCTGCTCGAATACGCCCACGCCGAAGACGAATACGATCCCAGTTATTGCGACGATTGTTCTGACGCGATATTTGAACACCTCCTCGCCAACCACTTCATACCCAATTGACCGACAAATCAGCCAAGCCGCGCCCCCGCGTCCTGTCGGGGATTCAACCGACCGGCAACGTCCACATCGGCAACTATCTGGGGGCCATAAAACACTGGGTGGCCAACCAGGACCGGGCCGAGAACTACTTCGTTATCGTGGACCTGCATTCGCTCACCGTTCCGCAGGACCCTGAGCAGCTCAGGTCCAATATCCGGGAATTGGCCGGCCTGCTGATAGCGGCCGGCATCGACCCCGGGCGCTCGGTCCTCTTCCAGCAGTCGCACCTGCCCGCCCACGCCGAGCTCGCCTGGATCCTGAATTGCCACATTCCGCTGGGATGGCTGGAACGCATGACCCAGTTCAAGGACAAGGTTGGCGAGAATCGCGAACGCGCCTCGACCGGTCTGTTCACTTATCCGGCCCTGATGGCCGCGGATATCCTGCTCTACGATGCCACCCACGTCCCGGTCGGCGATGATCAGCGCCAGCACCTGGAGTTGACGCGCGATGTCGCCGAGCGCCTCAACAAGCAGCTCGGTCCCGGTACGGTGGTGGTCCCCGAAGCGGCCATCCCGCCGCGCGCGGCCCGGATCATGTCGCTCTCGAACCCGGCCGCCAAGATGAGCAAATCCCACGGGGAAGGCGCCGGCACGATCATGGTGCTGGACGACCCCGACCAGATCCGGCGCAAGATCCGGCGGGCGGTTACCGACTCGGAAAACTCGATCCGCTTCGACCCGGAGCGCCCCGGGGTCAACAACCTGCTCACGATCTACCAGGCGCTAGTTGAGCGGCCCGAAGATGAAGTCGAAGCCGAATTTGGCGGACAAGGTTACGGACACCTGAAGAACCGTGTTGCGGACGCTCTTATCGAGTACCTGCGGCCGCTTCGTGCACGTTACCTGGATCTTGCCCGAGAACCGGATCAGATCGACGCGCTATTGGCGGCCGGCGCCGAGCGGGCCGGGCCGGTCGCGAACGCGACCCGCGACCGGATTTACCAGCGGATCGGCCTGACCTGATCGCAATGGGCGCGGCTGCGATGTCGATTCTCGGGGGCCGTCCGCGGGTGTTGCCGGTCCTTAGCCGATCCGGTCGAGTGGCTGCCGCCGCCTTCATGATTGCGGCGGCGTTGCTGGCCGCATGCGGGGACGAACCGGTGGCGTACGAGGCCGAGCTGGTCGTTCGCAACGGCGCGCTGGTCGGCGCTCCGGGTTCGATCTCGGCCCGCCAGGGCGACAGCGTCACGCTCCTGATCGATTCCGATTCCGATGCCGCCGTCCATGTCCACGGTCTGCCCGAGGCGGTCACGATCGGAGCCGGCGAACCAACCCGGGTCGCCCTGAATACAACCTACGCGGGCGAATTCGACGTGGAACTGCACTTGAACCCTCCCGCGGATCATTCCGGCATGTCGATGGGTCCGGAGTCCGGGACCGTCCCGGCTGCGGACGGGATGACCCACGGCGGTCCGGTACCGGCGCCCGAGGGAATGGGCGTGTCGATTTCATTGGCCCCGGATTCGGAGGACGGCCTGAATCTGCAGATCCTGACCACCGGGTTCGAGTGGTCTCCTGAAGGAGCCGGCGGGGAACATGTTGCCGGCGAGGGACACGCCCATGTGTACGTTGACGGGATTAAGCACGCCCGCGCCTACGGACCCTGGCTGCACCTCGCCGGTCTCGAAGCGGGAATCCGCCAGGTCAGAGTCACGCTAAATGCCAACAACCACGGCGAATATGCGCGGGACGGGCAGCCGCTGGCGGCAGAGGCCAGCGCCGAAGTGACAGTGGCGGGCGCCGGCGGCGGGCACGGCGGAGCCGCGCTGATAGTCGCCAAGCTGAACGTGGAGCCGTCCTGACGGCGTCGGTCGCAGGCGGACGATCGACCCGGCGACGGAGCGAGCGGCGGGAGGTCCGCAACCCGCCGTGTCGGTTCCCGGCGACGGTATCGCGGCGCCGCCCGGTCAGCCAATCCCCAGTTCGCCAAGGCGTTCTTCGCCGATGCCGAAATAGTGACCGATTTCGTGCAGCACGGTGACCCGGACTTCTTCGCGCACTTCATCGTCGCTGGCGCAGATGGACTCTATCGGTTCCTGGTAGATGCTGATCTTGTCCGGCAGGGCGAAGCTGTAGCCGTCACTGCGGTCCGGCAGCGGGATCCCGTGGTAAAGGCCGAGCAGGGCATCCTCCGGCTCGAGACCGGCCAGTGCCAGGTCTTCAGGAGTCGGGCTGCTTTCGACAACGAACTCGACGTTCGCAATACGGGTGCGCAGCCTGTCGGGCAACGAATCGAGCGCTTCGTCCACCAGCTTGCGGAATCGTTCGCGTTCCATGCACGGGCCCTGAAATGCGGCCCCGACTAGGGTGTCACCCAGATTTCGACCAGGGCCCCCAGGCAGGCCCCGTAGAGCGCGTGCGCCGGGATTCCGAGCTTCAGGACCCGCTCCCGGGTTTTCTCACTCAACCGCGCAAGCTCGGCGCGCAACCCCGACACCGGGTGCCAGATCGCCATCTTCAGGAATACCAGTACGACCGCCAGGCCGACGCCCCAGACCCACAGCCAGCTGGTGATGCCGGCCAGGTCGACGGCGACTACCGCGGCCAGAGCGCCGACGATCGAACCGTAACCAAAGTGCAGAACGATCCCCAGAATCGTCATTGCCAGGGTGTTGTAGTCGGCCCCCAGCGTCTTGCCCAGGATCATTGCCGACAGGCGGGTGGTCTGATGCGGGTCGTAGGTGGAGACCACGGTCATGAGCACGGTGGCGATGAAACCGGCCAGCAGGCCGGCGAACCAGGCGTCCAATTCGGCCCTCTCCTACGAGGTGGCCGTAAGCTTGGTCGACATCAGCGTCCACTCCGGCTTGCCCAGAAGGTAATCACCCATGCAACGATACGTTGTCCTAGCCAAATTCACCGACGCCATCGACCAGCAGACCATCGCCGAGGGTACGCCGCAGATAACGGCCGTCTGCGAAAGCCACGGCGGAAATGTCGTCGACGCGTATCTGACCATGGGGGCCCTGGACATCGTGCTGGTGCTTGACTTTCCGGGCAACGCCGAATGCGCGGCGGCGATGCTCGAGTACGCCCAGCGGGGTCTATTGACGACGCAGACCATGCCGGCGTTCTCCGCAGACGATTGGGCGGGCCTGGCCGGCTAATCGGTCACTGACGACGATCGCGCCCCGGTAATCGGGCGCGCGGTTCGTCGCAGATGCCCTAACCGGCGAAGGTTGCCGCCGGCTGGCCCTTGACACCCGGCCGGCAGACGAATAGTCCGCCCGGGCCGGTTTCGGCGTCGAGCTCGGCCGCAGAGAGGTTCTTGGCCGAACTGGTGATGTAGAGGTCCATGTAGTCGTCGCCGCCGAACGCCACCGAGGTTATCTGACTGGCCGGCATTTCGATCACCTCCAGGAGCTTTCCCTCGGGCGAATAGCAGCGGACCGCGCTGCCGCCGTAGAGGGCCAGCCAGAGGTTGCCCTCGGCGTCCACGGTCATCCCGTCCGGCCACTTGCCTTCCTCGATCTGGACCAGCGGGCGCCGGTTGGTGGCGACTCCCCTTGCGAAGTCGAAGTCGAACACGTCGATGTTCTGGGTCGGCGTGTCGATGTAGTACATCAGCGAGTTGTCAAGACTCCAGTCGGTGCCGTTGGAGATGGTCACGCTGTCCAGGATGGTGGTGACCGAGTGGTCGGGGTCGACGCGGTAGAACTTGCCCGCCCCCGGGGCGTTCTCGGCGTGGGCCATCGTCCCGGCCCAGATCCGACCGGCGCGGTCGCATTTCCCGTCGTTCATGCGCGTAACCGGGTCGTCGGCCTCGATCGAGCAGATCTCGGTCAGCAGGTTCGAATCCGACATTCCGAAGAACCCGTGCTGGGTGCCGACCGCGTATCCGCCCGAATCGCGGATCAGGATGCAGCCCGGCATGCGGTCGCCCAGGTCGATCGCCAGGTCCGCGCCGGTCTCGGGGTCGTAGTGATGTACGGCGCAGCCCGGGATGTCCACCCAGACCAGCTTGCGGGTACGCTCGTCCCAGACAGGCCCCTCGCCGGTCCCGGCGAGGGGCCTGTCTGGGACGAGCGTAC
>CAYXKQ010000112.1:4095-5786 GCA_964465715.1 uncultured Chloroflexota bacterium | reverse complement strand
CGCAGCCCGCGCAGTTACGCCGGAACGGTACCTGCCCTGCCCGGCGTCGCCGCGCACCTGCAGCGCGCCAGCGACATAGTCGAACAGGTCCGCTCCGGCAATGCCGATCTGGGCATTACCGGGCGCGACATCCTGGCCGAATCGGGAGCCAAGGACGACGAGGTCATCGTCCTCTGGGACGACCTGGGCTATTCGCGGGCCCGGCTCGCGATCGCGGTCCCAGACGCCTGGGTCGACGTGGTGTCGGTGGCCGACCTGGCCGAGGTCGCGCTTGAACTTCGCGGCGACGGCCGGGCCCTGCGGGTGGCGACCTCTTTCCCGGCGCTGACCCGCAACTTCCTGATCGAACACGGCGTCTACAACCTGCGGGTGGTCAACACCTCCGGCAGCGTCGAAGCCGCCCCCAGCCTGGGTTCGGCCGACATCGTCTGCGATATCGTCGAAACTGGCTCGGCGCTGCGCCAGAACCGTCTGCGCGAACTGCCCGACGGGGCGGTGATGCGTTCGGCGGCCTGCCTGATCGGCAACGTCGGCGCGCTTCGCGCCGATTCGGTCAAGCGCGAACTGGCCGGGCGCATGCTGGAGTACATCGAAGCCCACCTGGCCGCCGCCGAGGCCTACACGATCACCGCCAATGTGGCCGGGGACTCGCCGGAAGCGGTCGCCGCCTCCATCCTGGGCGACGTGGACCTTTCGGGGATTAAGGGTCCGACCGTTTCACCGGTCTATGAGAAGAGCGGCGAGGCCAGCTGGTATGCAATCACGGTCACAATCGCCCGCGACCGGCTCATAGACGCGGTTGCGCACCTGCGCTCGGCCGGGGCGGCGTCGATCATCGCCCGGCGGGTGGACTACATATTCGGGGAATCGTCGGCGGCAAAGGACCGGATGCTCAAAGCGCTGGGCCTCTAGGCATGCATGGCCTGCGCGTCGTGGAGGGACGTTCCCGCGTGCGATCCGAACTCCTGCATCGCCGTCCCATGCCGATTCCGGAGCTGACGGCCGAGCAGTACCGGGCGATGAGCGATGTTTATGGGCGCGATCTGACGGTCGCCGAATTCGTGGCCGAGGTCTTCGAGGAAGTCCGCCGCGATGGCCTGGCGGCGGCCGAGCGGATAACCCGGGCACTTGGCCTGCCATGGCCCGAGCGTCTTCGCCTGGGTCCCGAGTCGATCGATGCCGCCCTGGCCGAATTGCCCCGGCAGACCAGGGGAGATTTGCAGTTTGCCGCAAACCGGGTGCGGGCTTTCTACGAAGCCACCATGCCGGATCCGGACCCGGCCGGAATCGACGGCTGCTGGCAGAGATTTCACCCGGTGAAGGTAGCCGGGATCTACTCCCCCGGCGGGCGCGCCGTCTACCCCTCGTCGCTGCTGATGACCGCCATCCCGGCCCGCGTGGCCGGAGTTCCCGAGATCGCCGTTGCCTCCCCACCAGGACCCTCCGGAGAGGTGTCGCCGGTGGTCCTGGCGGCGGCGGCGGTCGCCGGGGTCGACGCGGTGTACGCGCTCGGCGGATCCCAGGCGATCGCGGCCATGGCGCTGGGTGCCGAGCCCCTGCCGCGGGCGGACGTTCTGGCCGGCCCGGGCAACATCTTCGTCGTCCTGGCCCTGCGACACGCGTTTGGCGAGGCCGGCGTTCCTTCGCTGCCCGGCCCGACCGAGACCCTCATAATCGCCGACCGCAGCGCC
>CAYXKQ010000112.1:0-3995 GCA_964465715.1 uncultured Chloroflexota bacterium | reverse complement strand
TCTTCGTGGGCGACTGGTCGCCGGAAGTCCTGGGCGACTACGTGGCCGGACCCTCGCACGTAATGCCGGTCGGCGGTACCGCGCGCTTTGCCTCGCCGGTGAGCGTGTACGACTTCCTGAAGCGTGTCAACCGGTTCGAACTGAGCCGCCAGCAGGCCCGACCGCTGTTTGCGGTGGCCGCGCGGCTGGCCCGCCTCGAGGGCCTGGAAGGCCACGCCCGGGCCGCCGAACGGCGCTGACGGAGGTACGCGATGTCGGATGGCAAACGCCATACTTTTAGGACACCGACTCGTCGACGCGCCCCTAGCGGCTGCCGGGCGACGGACTAGCCCCCGCAGAGACTAAATGCGAATCGGCAAGGCTGAACGGACCACCGCAGAAACCAGCATCGCGGTGCACATCGATCTGGATGGCACCGGGAGGGGCGAGGTTTCCAGCGGAATCGCGTTTTTCGATCACATGCTCGCCCAGCTGGCCAAGCACGGCCTGATCGATCTGGATCTTAGCGCCAGCGGCGATATCGAGATTGACGCCCACCACACCGTCGAGGACTGCGGGATCGTGCTGGGCCGGGCGCTTGCCCAGGCGCTCGGCGACCGCAGCGGGATCACCCGCATGGCCGACGCGCTAGTCCCCCTGGACGATGCCCTGGCGCGCGTGGTAGTGGATCTTTCCGGACGCGGTTATCTGGCCTACGAGGGCGATTTCGACGGCGACCGGATCGGCGATCTCGACACGCAGCTGATTCGCGAATTCCTCTATGCGTTGTCCATCAACGGCGGATTGAACCTGCACGTTTCGATCCTGACCGGACACAACGACCACCACCGCGCCGAAGCGCTCTTCAAAGCCCTGGCGCGCGCCTTGCGCCAGGCGGTCAGCATTGATCCACGCCGCGGCGGCCAGGTCCCTTCGACCAAGGGAACCCTGGACGGCTGAGCAGGTCACCGACGGCTCCGATGCGAATCGGATTACTGCTTAGCCCGCGCGCCCGCGCCGACCGGCCGGCCGTGCAGGCCATTGCCGACGGCCTTGAATCAGCCGGCCACGATACCTGGTCGGCGTCGATCGAGTCGATCGCCGACAACGCCGCCCGGATGGAGCGCTCCGATCTCCTGATCAGCCTGGGCGGCGACGGGGCTATGCTGCGCGTGGGGCTGGCCGCGGCGGCGGTCGAGGTCCCGTGCATGGGAATTAATTTCGGGCGCCTGGGGTTCCTGACCGAATTCGAGGCCCATGATTTCGTCGGCCGTCTTGGGGACCTTGACTTTGCCAACGGCTGGATCGAACGCCGCCTGCTGCTGGACTGGGCCCAGGTCCGCGATGGCAAGGTCATCGACCGCGGCAGCGCGCTCAACGACATCGTGGCCGCGCGGGGACAGGTCGCGCGCCTGGTCGACGTCCTCGTGCACATCGACGGGGTGGCGGTCCTGGGCTACCGCGCCGACGGAATCCTGGTGGCCACCCCTACCGGAACCACCGCTTACTCGCTGGCGCTGCAGAGCTCGATCGTCCATCCCGCCGCCGAGGTCATTTCGATTTCGCCGATCTGCCCTTTCCGCAATTCGGCCAATGGGCTGGTCGTCGACGCCGGCGCCAAGATCGAAGTCAAGCTGAGCGGGTTCAGCGAGGCGGCCCTGACGATCGATGGGACCAATCTGCACACGCTGCGCGACGGTGACGTCGTCAGCTGCCGGCGCAGCGCCCGCACGGTGCACTTCCTGCGATTCGGGCCGGCCGACTACTTCTACCGCGACCTGGCCGACCGGCTTCAACTCTCGCCGCCGCCGCGCAGCTAATGCTGGCCCGGCTCTACCTGCGCGACTTCGCGCTGGTTGACGAATTGGTGATCAGGCCCGGACCGGGCCTCAACGTTTTCACCGGAGACACCGGCGCCGGCAAATCGATCATCGTCAACGCGGTCGCCCTGCTCGGCGGCGGGCGGGCCGAAACGCACTGGGTGCGCAGCGGATCTGAATCCGCGTTCATCGAGGGGGTGTTCGAATTGCCCGATTCACACCCAGTCTGGGCCAATCTGGCCGAGCTGGGAATCGACGGCGAACCGGGCCAGCTTATCGTTCAGCGCGAGATTTGGCCGGGCGGGCGCTCGCAGGTGCGACTCAACTCGCGCAGCGTGACCCTGCGCGCGCTCGAATCGATCGGCCCGTTGCTGGTCGAGATCAATGGTCAAAACCAACAGCTGGACCTGTTGCGGCCGGCCCGGCAGCTGCTGTTCCTCGACGAATACGCCGGATGCGTCAAATTGCGGCGCAGCTACCGGCGCGAATATGACCGCCGCAATTCCCTTGAAGCGGAGCTTGAACAACTGGGGGTGGACGCAGCCGAGCGGGCTCGCGAGATGGACCTGCTCGCCTACCAGATCGATGAGATCGAGGATGCCCAGGTCGGACCAGACGAGGAGCAGCAACTGCTCGCCGGACTGCGCCGCAACAGCAACCTGACCGAGTTGACCGCCCTCATCGACGGGGCCCTGGGCGACCTGACTGGTCCGGACGGCGCCTCAAACCGGTTGGGCGGCGCGTTGGAAGGTCTTGCCCGCGCGCGTTCAATTGACCCAGAATCGGCCGATTCGATAGAGCAGCTTCGAGTAGCCCAGGAAATCGCCGACCAGGCCGCCGCCGAACTGCGCGCGCGGCTCGAATCGCTGAACCCCGACCCGGCCGAGGCCGAACAGCTGGCGGCCCGCATGCGCCTAATCGACGACCTCAAGCGCAAGTACGGCCAGTCCGTCGCCGAATTCGCCGAATACTCCTCCCGCGCGGCGGCCCGCCTAGAGCAGTTGCAGGTGGCCCGCGACCGGATCGCCGAAATCGAATCCGAACTGGCCGCAATTGGCGCGCAAATGGGCGAATTGGCCGCCGGATTGCGGACCGCCCGGCGCCATGCCGGCAAACGTCTAGAGGAAGCGGTGCTGGAAAACCTCTCCGCGCTGGGAATGGCCGGAGCCAGATTCGCGGTGGCCGTCGAAGCGCTGCCCGAGTACGCCGGTGGATTCGCTGGTGAAGGAGTCGGCGGGATGGGTCCGCAGGGCGCCGACCGGGTCCGCTTCGAGCTGGCTGCCAACCCCGGCGAACCGCTGGCCCCTCTGGAGAAGGTCGCTTCGGGCGGGGAGATCTCACGAATCATGCTCGCGCTGCGCTGCGCGTTGCTGCAGTACAACGCCCCGGCGGCGATTGTATTTGACGAAATTGATGCCGGAATCGGCGGACGCCGAGGGTTGGCGGTGGGATTCCAGCTCTGGAAACTGGCCGACCGCGGCCAGACGGTCTGCGTCACCCATTTGCCCCAGATCCCGGCGTTCGCCCAGCGCCACTTCCTGGTGGCCAAAGAGGAGCACGGCGGGCGCAGCCAGATCGCTGTCAAAAAGCTGGACCGGGATTCGCAGATGACCGAGTTGGCGGCCATGGCCGGCGGAGTCGAAGCCGTCGAGGCGGCGGTACGGATAAAAGCGCAGGCCGACGGACTGATGGGCGAGCGATAGCGCGGCACGTTTCGGCAACGCCAGTGCATCAGCGGAACCTCGAACCGCCAATAGATTCGCAGAGCCCGGACAGGGCAATCCTCCCGGGTCTCGCCGGTATGGATAGTCGTACCACGCCTGACCCCCGCTTGATCCTGCTTCTCCCGGCCAACAACGGTTTCAATCTGCTCGTCGCCTAAACGCTTACACGAAGCAGATCTCAGCCCCCCAATTCACGACTGTACGGGTCGTCCAAAACGGCAATCCGGGGCTTAGCTTTTGCTAAGCGGTATGCCTGTGCGTCCCACTAAGCTTGCGGCAAATGATCCAAGCGCTTGGTCACATGCTGGCGGCTCTGGCGCTGGCCTTATCGCTTCTGATTGCGCCGGAGTTAAGTGTCGCCTCGCCGTCTGACGGAGACCCCGTCATTGAGACTCGCCAGGCGGTTATTCCTAAAACCCCATCCTCAACTGAGGATGATGACCTGGAGTCAAGTGATCCCGGCTTAGACCCC
>CAYXKQ010000111.1:0-5832 GCA_964465715.1 uncultured Chloroflexota bacterium | reverse complement strand
GGGTCGGCTCGGACCAGGCGGTCACGTACGGCGAGGAGACCGACCAGGCGTCGGCAGGGGTTGAGGTATCGCCGGTCGGGTGGGTGCGCGCGGCGACGCGCACGGTGTAGCGCTCGCCGTTGGTCAGCCCGGTGATGCGGTGCCTGCGAGATGTGAATTCGCTTTCGGAACTCGTGATCTCCTTGGTCATCGCGGCGCCGGTTGCAGTCTTCCACTCCACTACGTAGGCGCTGAGCGTCCGTCCCGTCGCCACGGTGGGCGCGTCCCATTTGACGACAGCGCCGCTGTTGTTGTCCGCTTCGACGCGAAGGTTGCCGGGACTGTTGGCGTCGGCGGTCGCCGAAGGGTCGCTGGAGACGATTGTGACGCTGACGGCGTTGGTCTCGTAGCGGCCGGGGTTGGACGTGCTCTTGTCGTAGGCGATGACCTTGAAGTCGTAGGAGACGTACGGGTCGCGTCCGCCGAGGATGAAGTCGGGGCGGTCGGGGCCGCCTGCCCGGTAGTGCGGCCAGTACGCGCTGAACCTGCCGGTGCTGTTCCAGTGGTCGTCCGACGTGCGCTTCATCTGGATCTCGAAATCGCTGCGGGACTGGCAGCCGGTGCCGTTGACCGGAGTCAAAGTGCCGGCAACGGCGTTGCCGGTGTAGCCCGCGGCGGAGTAGGGCTCGACGGCGAGCGTGATGCATGCGCCGATGCCGGAATTCGCCTGTGCGGTGACCAGTTCTTCGGATTCACCTTCGGCGTACCTAATCCGTACCGAGAACCGGTAGTCCGCGGCGACCAGCCACTGCATGGTGTGGGAGCGCGCCTCGGGGTCGGTGATCCAGTCCTCGATTGACCCGGAGTCGCTGACGGCGGCCACGACGAAGCCGGTGATCTGGCAGGCGTCGTCCAGGTCATCGGGCAAGGTCCAGGAGACTACCGCTCCCGCTCCGCTGCCCGTACCGGAAACCGTGGACGGGGCGGTCAGCTCGCAGTCCGGCTCCTCCGCCGGCGAAACCGTCCAGTCGACCTTGTGCTCGGCCGCGTGCGCCAGCCCATCGTGAGCCAGGTCTGCGCCGGCCTGCGAGGAAGCGGACGTGATCGTGCCGCCGTTCAGCCGCAGCGTATTCGCCAGGACGGCGATGCCCTGCGTGGAGTAATTCGGCTCGACCACCGTGTGGGCGAAGGTGAGGCTGGTCGTTCCGCCGCCGCTGACATAGACGGCCCACTTGGTGCCCCAGTCCGCCGGGTCCATGTCGATCGCCAGCTGCGGGGATCCTGTGGCGTCCACCGCCTCGTTGAAGGTGAGCGTGACCCGGATGGTGTCGCCCAGGATGTAGGTGTCGTCATCGCCGGCGTCGGAAGTGACCGCGATGCCGGTGACGGACGGGGCCGCGGCGTTCTGGGCTTGAGCTGTCCCCGCGACCGGAAGCAGGGCAAGAGCGGACAGGACGAGGAGCAGGGGCACAAGGCGAGGCAGCAGCCAGCCGCCAAGGGGGGGGCGGGCGCGGGCGCGCTCCGGAGTCTCATGGGCTCAGCCGGCAGGGAATGCGGATCTGCGCGGGCGTGGCATTGTGGGTTATGGGCCCAATTCGCCACGACGGGCGGGGCGCGATTAGAAAGTCTTTCGCAGCCATCTCGTCTTTCCGGAGGCAACTGGCGAGCAGCCAAAAACACAAGTCGAATAATACGGTACACAAGCGTGTCATTGCTGTTTGGCCGCCGGGACGACCTTCAGCGAGTGCCGGTGTCTTCGCGCCCGCTACGGCATGTTTTGCCGGATCCCCGATGGGCCTTCCGCCCCGCTGTCCGCACCGTCGGTGAGCGCGCTCGAACGCCCTGGAGGACCGGGAGGCTGAGGTGTGGGGCCGGGGAACTCGAACGTTGCCGCCTCGGCGACAGATGCGGGGGCCGGGCGACCAGTTTCGGCGATGCATGGCCCGGACGGGGACTGGGCGGGGCCGAACCGACCGCTGCGGGCTCACCTTTTGCCCGGCCTGGGTAATCGGGGATGGGCGCGGTATTGGGCGATCCGGCACCAGATCGTAATCGCCGAGCGGCTAATGGCGTTCGCCCAAGACCAATCCGGCAAAGCCCGGGCCGGCGGAAAGCCGGTGTATTAGCGGCTTCCTGGCCCGGGCCCGCCG
Organism: uncultured Chloroflexota bacterium; assembly: GCA_964465715.1. Lineage (GTDB taxonomy): Bacteria > Chloroflexota > UBA11872 > UBA11872 > VXNJ01 > VXNJ01. The sequence goes on along the minus strand of CAYXKQ010000111.1, from coordinate 3,703 downwards.
GTTGGTCTCCTAGTTGCCGTTGGCCTGCATCTGGGTTACGCAGGCATCCCGCGCGGCTTCGATTGCCGGTGGCAGGGCGCCGGTTCCACCATGGTGAATCTGCAGGTTCGCGTAAGACCGGATATTCGGGTCGCTGCATGCGTCGGTGCTGGTGGCGCCTGCACCGAAATTGACGCCCGTCGCCTGGCTGCCAAAAGTGGACTGGCTGCCCACGGCCTGGCTGCCAAAAGTGGACTGGCTGCCCACGGCCTGGGTACGCGACACCGGCAGCGGGTCACCGACAGTCACCGTGAAGTTTTTGCTGCAATTGCCCGCGCTCCGGTCCCCAAGGCACGCAAAGTAAATGAAAAACCCTTTCGATTCTGGCGCGATCAGATCGATCGTCGCCCTGGCGCTGGAGCCCCGATCAAGCGGTAGTACGGTCTCTCCGCCGACAAATCTACGAATCCAGGTCTGGCCACTTGGATACCGGTATACCCGGACCTCGGTTGAATTCAGGGTCGGTCCATCGCCGGTGTTGCGCACGGTAGCAGTCAGCGTGAACCACGACTGATTGACGCCGATGACGTTTCCGTCCTCGTCCCTCAGCACGCCGGTTGCGCGGGGAGTGGTGGTAGAGAACGACACGGAGCTGATTTCCAGGTCGGGGGCCGGGCAGGACCCGCTCGAGCAGACCTCGAAGACGACCGTGCCGTTCTGGTTGTACTGGTGGATTCGCCCGGAAAGCTTGTAGGTGGTCCCATCGATCGTCCAGCTCTTTAATTCGCCGGCGCTGGTGGTGAGATCATAAAGTCCCCCAAAGCAGGAGGTGCCTCCAAGGTAATTGGTGAACTGGCCGTTGCCTGCGTTGCATTGCCGCTCTCCAGCCAAGGGCGTGTAAAGCCGGACGTCGTTGGCCCTGTTTCCGGGCGAAAGTCGCAGGACAATGGCCCCCGGGGAGATCCAGTTGTTTCCGCCAATGCGGTTGTACTGATCGAACGCGGGGTGGTCCGGCCAGCTCGCGGGAGTGTTCTGTTCGCCGTCGATGCAGGGCCAAGCGTGATTGTGCCGCGCGGCCGTGTCGCCGTCGTAAAGCACGGGTCGGTGTTGTACGCAGAACGGGCCGGAAGCCGACCGCACCGGCGGGGCCGCCCTGCCGATCAGAACGCGATTGCCGTCCTCATCGATCGCGTAAACGGGAGTGCCCTGCGGCGCCGGCGCGCTGTGCAGGACCCTGGCAACATATCCGTAGATGCAGCCGTGTTCATTCCCGCAATGCGTATTGCCTTGATTGTCCGGCCCGCCATCGTCGTAGGCCTCGCCATATTCGTAGGTGCGTTGACTCCATTCCGCGCACGGAAACACTTCATAGTCGACGTGATCACACGGCGGCAGGTCCTCTTGAGACTGCGCGTTCACCTCGGCGCCTGCAAATAGCAGCGCAACCGCCACGGCGATTGCGCAGGCCACGATTAGGGAAACACCCCCCCTATCAGCCATGGTTTATCTGTGGTGGCGAATCTGGAAATCATCTGCGGTTCCGCGCCCGTAACTTCAACCGGATTTCGATTCCACAATTATGCAATTGGCGCCACGGACGTGACCTGTCCGTGTAAACCTTCCCACTCCCCGCTTTGCAGACCGGCGCCTGCGGCCACTTCCCCAATGAATTGCCGCCGATTGTGCCGATACATAGGTTTGCGGCCCAGACTCGCCGGCCGATCCCAATCGGCGTCATTCGAGTCCGCCGCGAACGGCCGGACCCCGTATGCCGTCCGCGGCGCCGGATTAGGGTCCCGAGCCCGGCCCATCCTCCAGGCCAACCGCGTCTTCCAACAGCGGAATCAAATGGGCCCTACCGCAATGCCGACACCAAGCCGGGGCCGCTCCGGTCAGACGCGCCGCCTGGTTGCTTGGCCATCTCTCTCCCGCGCGCGGCGAACTGATCGGTCGCTCCCGCCAACGAACGTGCAAGTTTGTTCGTACCCGGGGAGCGAACCGGGTTCGGGCGTCATTTGCGACCAGGTGGAGCAAAACCGCCGGCCGCCGGGGGTTGGCCGGCCGGGCGCTGCGCTATCGCCAACGGGTCCCGGTTGCCGCGCGCCCAGGGGCACGGCGCCGGGACCGTGCGGAACCCCGGAATCCGGGGCCTATCGAATGCTCCCCGGCGGCGGGGTTATGCCGAATCGATCATGTCGCGCAGGCGTCGGCCCTCGGTCGACCAGAAATCACGCAGCACGTAGAGGTCGCCGGAGAGGCTGAAGTGGCGCACTCCCAACTCGAGATACGGGGCCGCCTGATCGGGCGTTCCGATCTCGACGCGGGGGGTCACGCCCATCTTCATCGAGGTCTCGATGCTGTAGAGCTCGGCCTCCTTGACGGCGTTAGATTCGCGTCCTTCGAAGTTGCCGCTGTTCATTGAGAAGTCGGCCGGGCCGAACTGGGTCATGTCCAGCCCCGGGGTCGCCAGCACTTCCTCGAGCTGGTCGACGCAGCCCTTCTTTTCGACCATGATCATGACCACGGCCTGGTTCAGCTTGTCGATGTAACCCTTCGCGTCCAATCCGTAACCCCAGCGGTTGTCGCGGGTCGCCCCGATCCCCCGCAGCCCGTCCTGACCGGCCGCGTCGGCGCGCACCGATCCGACCGCCTCGCGGGCGTCGGCCGGGCCCCGCACGTCGGAGAAGAGGAAATTCTCGATCCCGGCGCCGGCGGCGCGGATCGCAAGATACGGGCGCGGCATCTGATCAAGCTTGATGAGCGAACTCATGTGCGGAAAGAGGTCAATCGCGCGCGCGAAATTCTCAAGCGCGAAATTGTCGAAGGGCCCGTATTCGGAAACAAATTCCACGTAGTCGATCTGCCCGGTCAGGCCGATCACCTCCGCCAGTCCCGCCCAGACCGATGAGACGCGACAACCCACGGTCGGTTCGCCGGCGTCGAGCTTTTGCCGGAATACGTTCGGCTTGTCCATCATTGCAGCTTTGCGTCCAGGTTCGGGGCGGAGTCCGAGGTGCCCGATTCGGAGGCCGAAGCGCCGGTCCGGGCTGGGCGATTATCGGTTGACGACCGGGCGATTTGCAGGCCTGGACCACCCGATATCAATAGCATTTATTGGTGCCGGCTGTTCCGGGCCAAGCGACCGCAATAGGACCGATGCGATGACCGAACAGACCCGATCCTGGCTGGCCGAACTGGTCGGCACCTTCGTCCTGGTCCTGGGGGCCGCCGGTTCGGCGATGGTGGTCGTGGACGGTCTCAGCGGCAGCGCCAACATGCTGATCGCAGTGCTTGGATCGGTGTTCGCCCTGTCGGCCGGGATCTACATGTTCTATGACATATCCGGGGCCCAGTTCAATCCGGTCGTCACGATCGCCCTTTTCGTGCTGGGCAAGATCTCGCTTGTTGCCGGAATCGGCAACGTCGTCGCCCAGTTCATCGGCGCCGTCCTGGCGACGGCGGTGCTGGCGTCGGCGATGCCGCTCGGTCCCAGCAACTACGGCTTGACCACGGTGGCCTTTGGAACCGAGCTCTGGGAAGCGGTCATCCTGGAGGCGACTGCCGCCTTCATTCTTGTCTCAACGATCCTCTTCGTGGCCGTGCGCTACCGCGTTCCGGCCCCGGTTGCCGCCCTGGCAATCCCCACCGCGCTGGCCGCCGGCCTGATAATTTCCGGGCCCCTGACCGGGGGCTCGCTCAATCCGGCCCGCACCTTCGGCCCGGC
>CAYXKQ010000110.1:0-5913 GCA_964465715.1 uncultured Chloroflexota bacterium | reverse complement strand
CGGTCTGGTACTCCACGTGCTGGATCGCGATCGTGATCCCCCGGGCTTTTTCTTCGGGAGCGTTGTCGATCGATTCAAACGGCCGGAAATCGGCGCCGCCGGCCAGCGCCAGCGTCTTGGTTATGGCCGCCGTCAGCGTGGTCTTGCCATGGTCGATATGACCGATGGTGCCGATGTTCACGTGCGGCTTGGTGCGTTCGAACTTTTCTCTGGCCATTAGTCTTCTGCCCCTCGGAGCATTGGTGCGATGTTGCTAAGAAACGATGGTAGCCAATTGCTTGGCCGTTTAAACAGAGTCAACCGGCATCACGCGCGGCTCCCCGCAAGCGAGGAGGCGTTGGCGGGTTCATAGCGGGCAAATTCCATCGAAAACGTCCCTCGCCCCTGGGTCTGGGAGCGGAGTTCGCTGGCATAGCCAAACATCCCCGCCAACGGGACCTCGGCCTCTATCAGGACCTCGGACCCGTCGCTGTCGGCTCGGCGGATATTGCCCCGCTTGGCCGCCAGGTTTCCGATGATTTCTCCCATGTATGTGTCCGGCGCGCGGATTTCCAGTTCCATGATTGGTTCGAGTGCCACCGCGGAAGCGCGTTCGAAGGCGTCGCGCACGGCCATTGCGGCAGCGATGCGAAATGCGATCTCTGATGAGTCAACCACGTGATACGACCCGTCAATGACTCTGGCGTGTACACCGGTCATCGGGTAGCCGTGCGGTCCCTCGGTCATGGCGTCGCCGACGCCCTGCTCCACAGCGGCCATGAATTCTAAGGGAATCGTGCCGCCGACGATCTTGCTTTCGAAGGTGTTGTCAACTCCCTCAGTGGTGGGCTCCACTTCGAGCACGACATGCCCGAACTGTCCCCGTCCGCCACTCTGCCGGACGAATTTCCCCACCCCGGTCGCGGCCCGCCGGATGGTCTCCCGGTAGGCCACCTGCGGGGCCCCAACTGAGGAACGCACCGCGAATTCGCGCAGGAGGCGGTCCACGATGACCTCAAGGTGCAGTTCGCCCATGCCGGCGATAAGCGTCTGCCCGGTCTCGGCGTCGGAGGTGACCCTGAACGTCGGGTCCTCGTCGGCGAGGCGGACCAGAGCCGCTCCCAGCTTGTCCTGGTCGGCGCGCGAAGCCGGCTCGACCGCGACCTTGACCACCGGTTCGGGGAAGTTGATCGACTCCAGCAGCAGCGGCTGGTTCTGGTTGCAGACCGTATCGCCGGTGAAAGTGTCCTTGAGGCCGATGATGGCCCCGATTTCACCCGCGCCCAGTCCGTCGTCGAGCTGCTCGCGCTTGTCGGCGTGCATGCGCAGGATCCGCCCCACGCGCTCGCGCTTGCGGCGGGTCGTGTTGTAAATGTAGCTGCCCGGCTTTATCCGGCCCGAATAGAGCCGAACGTAGGTCAGGCGCCCAGCGAAGGGATCGGTAGTGACCTTGAAGGCCAGCCCCGCCGGCGGCGCGTCATCGTCGGGGGGACACTGCACGCTGGCGCCGGTCTTGGGGTGGGTCCCGCTGATTACCGGTACGTCGAGTGGCGAGGGCAGGTAATCGACGATCGAGTCGATCACCGCCTCTATTCCCTTGTTGCGCAGGGCCGATCCGCACAGGACCGGAATGGCGGTGTTGGCTACCGTGATGCGGCGCAGCGCGTCGGAGAGGTCCTGGTTGGAAATGGGTTCGTTCTCGAGGTACTTTTCGGCTATATCGGTGTCGAAGTCGGCGATTTCCTCAATCATGTGCTCGCGGGCGGCCCGCGCCTGAGGAACGATCTCCGGCTCGATCTCAGAGACCCGGACGTGGTCGAGCCGGTCGTCTATGAAGTTGCGCTGGTTGAAAGACACCAGGTCGATAACGGCCCGAAATTCATCCTCGCGGCCAACCGGCAACTGGCACCGGATCGGAATCGCGTTCAGGCGGTCGCGGATCATCTCCACGGTCCGCTCCAGGCTGGCTCCGCGGCGGTCCATCTTATTGACCAGGGCAACCCTGGGAACGGAATACTTGTCGGCCTGGCGCCACACCGTCTCGGTCTGCGGCTGGACACCGGCGACCGCGTCCAGCACCACCACACCGCCATCCAGGACGCGCAGTGAGCGTTCGACTTCGGCGGTGAAGTCCACGTGGCCGGGGGTGTCGATGATGTTTATGGTGTGGTCGCGCCACTGGCAGGTCGTGGCGGCGGCGGTTATGGTGATGCCGCGTTCGCGCTCCTGAACCATCCAGTCCATGGTGGCCGCGCCCTCGTGCACTTCACCGGTCCGGTGGATCCGACCGGTGTACAGCAGGATGCGTTCGGTGACGGTGGTCTTACCGGCATCGATGTGGGCGATGATGCCAATGTTGCGGGTGCGGGCGAGTCGAGCCGACATGAATTAGACCTGGCGAAGATTTGGATCGGTTGCGGACTGTGAAGCTCTACCAGCGGTAGTGCGCAAACGCCTTGTTGGCTTCGGCCATTCGATGGCTTTCCTCGCGGCGGCGCACAGCCTGGCCCTCGTGCCGGTAGGCGTCGAGGATCTCGCCGGCCAAGCGACGGACCATGGTTTTTTCGCTTCGGCGGCGGGCGGCCTGGACCAGCCAGCGGGTGGCAAGCGAGAACCGGCGTTCGCCGCGGATTTCGATTGGGACCTGGTAGGTGGCCCCGCCCACCCGGCGCGGCCGGACTTCAAGCTGCGGCGTGGCATTGCGCAACGCCTGCTCAAAGATCTCAATCGGGTTCTGGTTGATCCGCTCTTCGATCAGGTCGAACGCATCGTAGAGCAGTCGCCGGGCCAGACTCTTCTTACCCCGGGTCATGAGCACGTTGATAAAGCGCGACACCGAGCGGTTACCGAATTTGGGGTCCGGCAAAACGGGACGGCGGGCGGGTCGGTTGCGTCGGGGCATCGTGAAAGCTGGCGGCGGTTCTGTTAGTGCGAGTCCCGCTTGGACCCGTACTTGGAACGGCCCTGGCGGCGGTTCTCCACCCCGGTGGCATCGTAGGCGCCCCGCACTATGTGGTACCGGACTCCCGGCAGGTCGCGCACGCGGCCGCCCCGAACCAGCACCACCGAGTGTTCCTGCAGGGTGTGGCCTTCGCCCGGAATGTAAGCCAGCAGCTCCATGCCGTTCGAGAGCCGGACCCGGGCAACCTTGCGCAGCGCGGAATTGGGCTTCTTGGGCGTGACGGTTCGCACCTGCACGCACACGCCGCGTTTCTGCGGAGCCCCGCCGGTGCGGATGAGGCGTCGCTGGTTCGAGTTATAGGAGTAGTGCAGCGCCGGCGTCGTCACCTTGCGGCGAGGGCTGCGGCGCCCTTTGCGAACCAGTTGGTTAATCGTGGGCACAGCTATTCCGGGGCGAGGGGCGGGGAACTAGATGACGGCTGTGCAAACCGCCTGCCAGACCCGATGGGAAAGGCAAGCAGAGTATAGCAACCATCCGGGCCGTTTCCGGCCGGCCGGTCATGAGTACGGATAGTCCGCAAAGCCGTCTTCAAAGCCGTCCGCACCCTCCATTTGGGTGGAGGCCTGCCAGCGTTCCTCCTCCAGCCGCTGAATTTCCTCGAGTTGTCGCTTGAGCTCCTCGCGTTCCTCGCGGCGCGCGTTGATTCGCGCCACCACTTTGGCCGCGCCGGTGAGCTCGTCGTTCGAACCCGCGGGTGCGAAGCGGTGGAAGTAGCCGGTCCCGGCCGGGATCAGCTTGCCGACGATTACGTTTTCCTTGAGACCGACCAGACCGTCGCGGGCGCCCTCAAGAGCCGACTCGGTCAGGACCCGCGTGGTGTCCTGGAACGAGGCGGCCGACAGGAAACTGTCAGAGTAAAGCGAGGCCTTGGTCACGCCCAGCAGCACCCGTTCTCCGGTTGCCGGCTCGGCCGACTGGTCATTGACGCGTTTGAATTCGCGGAAATCGACGAATTCGTCGGGCAGCAGCTCGGTATCGCCCGGAGTGAGCACCTTGACCCGGCGCAACATTTGCCGGATCACCAGCTCGACGTGCTTGTCGTGGACCGGTACGCCGACCACCGAGTAAACGCCCTGAATTTCAGCCAGCAGGTACTGCTCGACCTTGCTCAGGCTTTCGCCCTCGGACGTCCCGGCCAGTCGCAGGATGTCGTGCGGGTTCAGCGGTCCTTCGGTCAATTGGGTGCCGCGTTCGACGCGGGCTCCGTCATCGACCAATACCCGGGTGGTCACCGGGACCGCGTAGCGGATCGATTCATGAAGGATGATCTTTTTGTCGACCATCTCCAGCCGGCCCGAGACTGGAGCCAGCAGGTACTCTTCGGCGCTCTGCCGCTTGGCGATTCGCGTTCCCTGCTTGACAACGGCGCCGGATTTGCCCAGCGCACGGTACTCGTCGCCCAGCTCGATGTCGTGCTTCTTCACGAGCTCCAGGGTAACGGCCTCGTCGGATCGTTCGACCGAGACCGCGCCGCTGAAATCGGCGATCACGGCCTGGCCCCGCGGGGTTCGGGCCTCGAATAGTTCCTCGACCCGCGGCAGGCCACGGGTGATGTCCTCCTCGCGGAACGTACCGCCGGTGTGGAAGGTGCGCATCGTCAGCTGGGTGGCGGGTTCGCCGATTGACTGGGCGGCGATGATTCCCACCGCGGTGCCCAGTTCGACCGGTTCGTGGCGAGCCAGGTCATATCCGTAGCAGGACTGGCAGATTCCGTTGCTGGACTCGCATTTCATCACTGAGCGGACGTGGACTTCTTCGAACTTGTATCTTTCGATCACATCCATCAATTCGAGGTCGACTATCCGGCCGGCTTCGGCCAGTACTTCACCGGTTTCCGGATCAACGAGTGGTGCCGCCAGGGTGCGCGAGTAGACGCGCTCGGGCAGGTCCTTGCCAAACAGCTGCGAATCGGATGCGCGAACCGTGACGAAACGTTTGGTCCCGCAGTCGACTTCGGCGACGATCAGGTCCTGGCAAACATCGACCAGGCGCCGGGTCAGATAACCGGAGTCGGCGGTGCGCAGGGCCGTATCGGCCAGTCCCTTGCGCGCGCCGTGAGTGGAAATGAAGTACTCAAAAACCGAGAGGCCCTCGCGGAAATTGGCGCGCACCGGCATTTCGATAACCCGACCGCCCGGATCGGACATCAGTCCCCGCATCCCGGCGATCTGTCGAATCTGGTCGAAGTTGCCCTTGGCCGCCCCGGAGGCTCCCATCAGGTACACGGAATCGCGCTTGTCGAGGCACTCCTCGACCTCGGCCGACACCCGCTGGGTGGCCTCGGCCCAGTGCTTGACGTGCAGCCGGTAGCGTTCGTCCTCGGTCAGCAGGCCGTCCTCGAACTGCTCGGAGATTTCACTGACCAGCTCTTCGGTCTCGGTCAGGATCCGCGGCTTGTCGGGCGGAACCGTAAGGTCCGAGAGCGCCATCGTGACTCCCGATCGGGTGGCCCAGTGGAACCCGGTCGACATGACCTGGTCGCCCACCTGGGCGCACACGGCGGTGCCGTAGTCGGAATACACGTCGTTGATTAGCTGCTTGAGCGCTCCCTTGTCCATGACCCGGCCGTAGGGGCGCATCGGAACCGGCAGGATCCGATCGAAAATCACCCGGCCGATGGTCGTCTCGTAGAGCGAGCCCTCGGGCAGGTCCTCGCCGACCCCGACCTCGTCGGAATTGGCGCGCAGACGGATCGGCGTGTGCAGGCTCACCAGGCCCGACTCGTAGGCGTGCAGGGCCTCGTCCTGGCCGGTGAACGTCCGCAGCTGCTGGGGATCGGCGACCGCCTCGGGATCAAGGGTCAGGTAATAACAGCCCAAGATCATGTCCTTGGTGGGCGATATCACCGGCGACCCGTCGGCGGGCGAGAGCAGATTCTGCGAACTGAGCATGAGTTCGCGGGCCTCCTCCTGGGCGATCTCGGACAGCGGCACGTGCACCGCCATCTGGTCGCCGTCGAAGTCGGCGTTGTA
>CAYXKQ010000109.1:0-5983 GCA_964465715.1 uncultured Chloroflexota bacterium | reverse complement strand
CCGGACAGGTCGAGGCTCTGCAACCCGGCGATCGAACCGAAGCCGGCGGGGATGCTATCCAGCAGGCGATTGGCGGACAGGTCCATGATCTCCAGGGCCGCCAGGTCCCCGATCTCGTCGGGGATCCGCCCGACCAGCCGGTTGTCGGAAAGATCGAGCAGGGCAAGATTCCGCGCCGACCCCAGCGCGCGTGGAATCGAACCACTGAGACGATTGCCGGCCAGCGAAAGCGACCGCAGTTGCGCCAGCCGGCCGAACCGGACCGGTATGGCGCCGCGCAGGGCGTTGGATGAAAGATCAAGTTCTGCAAGGCGCTCGAGTTCGCCCAGTCCCGGATCGATCTGGCCGTCGAGCCCGTTGCCGGCAAGATCCATTCCGGTGACGTAACCGTCGTCGTCGGTCTCAACTCCATGCCAATCCGACAGCGGGGCTTCGGTCAGCCAACCGGCCGAATTGACCCAGTCGGTGCCCCCGGCCGAGGCGAAAAACGCTTCCAGGATCGCCCTCTCGGCCGGTCCGGGACCGCTTGCCGGGCCGGATTCGGCCTGCCCGGCTACGTGGTCGGCGGGATGCTGACCGGCGTCGGCCACCGGCGCCAGGGTCAAAGTCGCCAGGGCCAGCAGGGCGAAAACCGGTTCACGCACGATTGTTTGCCGGCCTCATTTGCTCCCCTGACCGGACGGTGAAATCACATCGCCCGGACAGCGTTTCCGGATCTGGCGGCCCCGTTGCGGGTCATACCAGCTGGCCGGCCTGGATGATCGCCGCGCCGCGTTCGCCGATCATGTACGTCGGCGCCTGGGTGTTGCCGCTGACCAGGCGCGGCATCACCGAGGCGTCGATCACCCGCAGCCGGTCCAGACCGCGAACCCGCAGCTGGTTGTCAACGACCGCCATCTCGTCAACGCCCATCGAACAGGTTCCCACCGGGTGATGGCCGGTCTTGGCCCAACCGCGGACGTATTCGCGGATCTGGTCGTCGCCGGCAACGTCTGCTCCCGGAACGCGTTCCCCGCGGACCAATCCGGAAAGTGCGCGGGTCGCGAGCAGCCGGCGGCCCCATTTGATCCCCTCGACCGCGATCTTGAAGTCATGCCCTTCCGGGTCCGAGCAGAAGTTCGGATCTATCCGCGGCGGGTCGTCCGGGTCGGGCGAGCTGAGGGTCAACGCGCCACTGCTACGGGGCCGGGTGTTGAGGATGAACAGGCTCATCCCGTGCCCGTCGAGCAGCACCGGTCCGTCCTCGACCACCACGAACGAGGGCAGGCAGTGAATCTGAATGTCGGGCCCTGCGACGGATTGATCAGACCTGATGAATGCACCGGCTTCGGCGATCGCCGCCGCCATCGGACCGGTCCCGAAAAGCCTGTACTGGAGCATGTGGCGCAGCCGGTTGTAAATCCGGTTCCGGCGCGAATAGGAGACCGGACCGGTTTCGGCGGCGACGAATACGTCCATGTGGTCCTGGAAATTCTTGCCCACCCCGGGCAGGTCGTGAACGACCGGGATGCCGAGCCCGGCAAGCTCGTCGGCGGGACCGATTCCGGACAGCAGCAGGAGCCGCGGTGAATTTATCGTGCCGCCGCTGACGATGATCTCGCGGTCGGCCTTTATGGTCTTGGTCACCCCCAGTTGGCGGTACTCGACGCCGGTCGCGCAACCACCCTCGACCAGGACGCGGGTCGCCAGGGCCCCGGTTTGAACGGCGAGGTTCTGGCGACCGTCGACCGGATGCAGGAAAGCGGTGGCGGCGCTTTCGCGGCGCCCGTCCCGCCGGGTCTGGTCATAGAACGTGATCCCATCCTGGCGTTCCCCGTTCACGTCGTCGTTGTAGGGCAGGCCCAGCTCCTGGCCGGCCTCGACGAATGCCCTCGTCAACGGGTTGTACCGGTCCTGCTGGTCCACGCCGAGCTCGCCCCCGGTGCCGTGGAACCGGTCGCTGAGGCGCGCGTGCCGCTCGGAACGGCGGAACCAGGGCAGGACGTCGGCGTACCCCCAGCCGGCATTCCCCAGCGATTCCCAGCGGTCGTAGTCGCGGGGTTGTCCCCGGACGTAGATCATCGCGTTCACCGAGGTCGATCCGCCCAGCGTCCGGCCCTGCGGATACCAGAGGCGGCGGTTGTTCAGCTGCGCCTGCGGGGCGCTGCTAAATCCCCAGTCAAATTCCGGCGATGCCAGCCGGGTGACGCCGGCCGGCATGTGCAGGAGCGGATTCGAATCGGGCGGCCCGGCTTCGAGCAGGGCGACGTTGTTGCCCGGGTCCTGGCTGAGCCGGTTGGCCAAAACGCAGCCGGCCGCCCCGGCGCCCACGATTACGTGCGTGTAGCGCATCGATCACCGACTCTCAATTGAATTTGAGTTCGCCGCGGCATTAACCCTCGGACCGCTACCTTCCCGATCGGTTCGCCGGCGCCCGCCACGGTCGCCGACCCGGACTTTTCAGTATCGGGACCCGGGCGCCTACTGGTACATGATCAGGTCCGGCCGCCGGTCCATCGCCTGGACCTGTTCGGGAGTCATTACCGGGGTGTCCTGGTCAAAGAAGATCTTGAACGCCGGGCGTTCGGACGGGGCGGTCAGGGCATACCAACCGTAATGCCGCACCTTGATGCCTATGCCGCCGAATCCGTCCATGTCGATCGAAAGTTCGACATCATCGACGTTCTCGATGGCGCCGCGGTCCTCGATCATGTGGGCGGCGAATTGGTGCACCATCAGGATCTTGGGCGGGATGCCCTCCTGGCGGGACAAATCGGCCAGATAGTGCTGCACCGCGTTGATCTGGGCCGCGTTGATCCCGCCGATCACCAGCCCGGGCCGCAGGCCGGTGGGCTCGGTCGCAAATTCGGGATCGAGGGCCATGTGCACGAACGGCTCACGCAGGAATTCCTCCAGCAGCTGGACCTCGCGCAGGGGATCGCTCCAGCCGATCTGGACATCCAGAAACAGCAGCATGCCGCGTTCGCGGGCCGCTTCCACATAGGGGGCGATACCGGCCCGCGGCAGCCGGTAGAGCCAGGTGCCGTCGGCGGTCGGATGGGCCTGCGCCACCCCGGTAATCAGGTGGTAGGCCGGAATTACCGCGTGCGGTCCGTTCAGGGCGTCGTAACGGGCCGCCCAGACCGCGATTTCGTCGGCCACCTCGGCCGGCGAACCGTGTCCCAGCACCCCCATTACCGGTACGTTCGGGTGGCCGTAGAAAGAAACCACCTGGGCGTCCTCGAATACCGACCGCCGCGACGGGGGTCGGGGGAACGTCCAGGCCCGTTCGCGATCCGATACGAAAAGGTAGCTTCGGCCCGGCACCAGGTGCGAGAGCCCGCTCAGAACCCGCGGCACGTCATCACCCCAGCCCAGGATCAGCGGCGACCTTCCCGGCACCAGCGACCAGGCGGTGAGTCCGGGGACCGTGCCGCCGCCGTTGCGTTTCCAGTTCAGCCACCCCAGCGCCCGGCCGGCGAACGCGTCCCCAATCGCGGTCCGCGGGCCGGTCCAGTTCACCCAGGTCGATCCGCGACGGAGCAGGACGTCGCACTGCGGCAAGGCCCCGAGGTCGTCGATCGGGACCGCCGCGGACCAGTTCAGGCCGGTGGCGAACGCCAGTACCCGGGCCTGCTGGCCGTGACACAGATACGCGCGCTTGTGGTCGATTCGGACTGGCGACTCGCCCGAGACCAAATGTTCTGAGATGCCGCCGCCGGGAGCCCGCACCTTGACCCGGGTCGGTCGATCGCATTCGATCGCTATCGACAGCGGTGTTGAGAGGGGCGAACCGGCCGCCAGGTCCACCCCGCCCGGCCCGTTGACCGCCGAAGCCGTGACCCGACAGAGTTCGGACGCGGCCGCCGGGGTCGCTCCGGCGAGCGCGAAGGCGAACACGCCGAGCAGCGCCAGTAAGGGAAGGGCTCTCGTCAGAGGCAAACGCCGCATGCCAAGTCGTATCCAAGCGCTCATAGATGTTTCATTCTCGTTGATCGAATCAAGCATCACCGCCAGATTAGCCCGACGACACCACATCATGCGGTCTTGCCGCCGGCGGGCCCGCCCCGGACACCACCGGTTGGGTGTGCTGGCGATTGAACTGCATCGCCTAAATTGGGTTAATCGCGATTGCCGACTGCGGCTGAATCTGAGTCGTCGAGGGTTCCGGGGAGCAGCGAGTGAAGATCACCAGGGTTGAGACGATGTACCTGCGATTGCCGGTGGTAAATCCGCGGACCGACAGCGGCCAGGATGCGCTGATCGTCCAGATCGAGACCGACGCCGGCATATCGGGAATCGGCGAGGTTGATTCGGCGCCGATGGCGGTCAAGGGGTTGATCGAGGGGCCCTATTCGCACCCCCTGATCTGCGGGCTCGGCGAGCTGCTGATCGGCGAGGACCCGCTGCGGACCGAATTCCTCTGGCACAAGATGTACCGGCAGAACATCTACGCTGGGAGGCGCGGGGTCCCTGTGGGACATCAAGGGCAAGGCCCTGGGGCTGCCGGTCTGGAAACTGCTGGGCGGGGGATTCCACGGCCGCATCCGCGCCTACGCCAGCGCCCTCTTCGGGTTGACCCCCGCCGAGACGCGCAGCCGCGCGGCGCGCTTCCGCGACCGGGGTTTTGACGCGGTCAAGTTCGGCTGGGAGCCGATGGGCCGCGACCGGGCAACCGACATCGCCCTGGTGCGCGAGGCCCGCGCCGGGCTGGGCGACGACGCCGACCTGATGATCGACGCCGGCATGGTCTGGGACGCCAAGACCGCCATCCAGCGGGCGCGGCGGTTTGCCGATTACGACATCTACTGGCTTGAGGAGCCCCTGCGTCCGGACGATTACGAGGGCTATGCTCGCCTTTGCGCGGCCACCGACCTGCCGGTCGCGGCCGGCGAGGAGGAGAGCGAGCGCCGCTCCTTCATCGAACTGATGGACAGGGGCCGGATCGACATCGTGCAGATCGACCTGACCCGCTGCGGCGGCTTCACCGAAGCCGTAAAGATCGCCAGTCTGGCCGCCGATCGCGGGCTGCGCTGTGTCAATCACGGGTTCACCACGTACATCAACGTGGCCGCGGCATTGCATTTCCTCAATTCGATCCCCAACTCGTTCATTACTGAATTCGTCGTCGAAGAGGGGACGACCCTGCGCGAGCAGATCACCCGCCAGCGCCTGCGCGCCGTCGACGGGATGCTGGCGGTGCCACAGGAGCCCGGGCTGGGGATCGACCTTGATCCCGACGGAGTGGAGAAGTTCCGGGTGGCCTGAGTCACCCGGCGCGCGGCGCGCTAGACCGCGAGCGCCCGCCGCAGGGCGTTCAGTTCGTCGGCGATCCAGCGCCGCGAAAGCGCCGCGTCCGGAATGCTGATCGCCGAGCCGTGATAGGCGCCCGGATAGACGTGCAGTTCGACCGGGACCCCGGCGTGCGACATCGCCCGGGCGTAGGCGACGTCCTCATCGAGCAGTCCGTCGAGGTCGCCGACGTTGACGTAGGCCGGGGGTAGTCCGGCGAGTTCGGTGGCCCGCGCCGGGGCGGCGTAGGGAGAGATTCCCTCCCCGCCGGCATTCCCCTCCAGGTAGGCGTTCCAGGCGGCCAGGTTCGAGTCGCGATCCCACGTTCGCGGGTCAAGGACCGCATGGCTGCTGCGGGATTCGGCGCGGTCGTCGAGCATCGGCGCGTTCAGCAGCTGCAGGCAGGGGAGAAACTCTCCGCGGTCGCGGGCCAGGAGCGACAGCCCCGCCGAAAGCAGGCCCCCGGCGCTGATGCCGGCCACCGCGATGCGGTGGGGATCGACGTTGAATTCGGTACCGGTCAGGGCCAGCCATTTGAACCCCGCGTAACAGTCCTCCAGCGGGATCGGGAACGGGTGCTCGGGCGCGCGGCGGTACTCGACCGAAGTGACCAGCACCCCCAGCGCGGCCGCCATGTTCGCGCAATACGGATCGGTCATGTCGGCCTGGCCCAGCACCGTACCGCCGCCGTGGATCCAGTACACCGCCGCGG
>CAYXKQ010000108.1:0-6035 GCA_964465715.1 uncultured Chloroflexota bacterium | reverse complement strand
AGCGACCAGGAACTCGCCCGCCAGCTGGCCATGGTGACCCCTGCCACGGCCACCCACCTGCTTGAGCAGAAGGGCATTTCCAATACCTACATGGCCGGCCTGCAGGCGGTGGTGCCGGTCGAAGGCGTCGTCGTGGGCCGCGCCCGGACCCTGCGCCAGATCCCGATGCGCGAAGACGTGTACGAAGCCATGGTGGCGGCCGGCAGCAACCCGCAGCGGCTGGTCGCCGACAACATGTCCGCCGGCGACTTCCTGGTCATAGATTCGGGCGGCGAGGTCACCGCCGGCTCGATCGGCGACATCATTTCGGCCCGGATCAAGGCCCAGGGCGGGGTCGGAGTCATAGCCGACGGCGGAATTCGCGATGGGGTCCAGATCCGCGAGCTGGTCGGCCTGCCGTGCTTCGTTAAGGGCATTCACGGGGCCGCCTCGCAGCGGTCGTTCATGGCGATCGAGTACGACCAGCCGGTCCGCTGCTGCGGCACCAGCGTTTTTCCCGGCGACTGGATCCTTGCCGACGGTGACGGCGCGGTCGTGGTCCCGCCGCCGCTGGCGGCCGAAATCGCGGCCGAGGGAAGCGCGATCGAGCACAAGGAGACGTTCATCCGCCAGCGGGTCCTGGAACACGGCTATCCGCTGGCCGAGGCCTACCCGCCCAACGAACAGACGCTGGCCGAATACGAAGAATGGAAACGCTCTAATCCGCTCTAGGGCCGGCTGGTCCATGGACATTTGATCCACCATCGGTAGTACGCGCGGGGACGGCCGTCGCGCCGCGGTTGCACATTTGGTGGCCGTCCAGTATGATTCGCCCTAATTGGGTGCGGGCGGGGGCGTCGGTGCCGTTTTTGCGGCTGTTGCGAGGCGGCCCAACATGGCTACCAAGCAGATTTCCATTGGGATCATCGGGACCGGCTGGATGGGATCGGTCCACTGCCGGGCCTATCGCGAGGTTCACGAGCGGTTCCCCGAAACCGGAATCTCGGCGAACCTGGTGGCTTGCGCCGACAACCTGCCGGGGCGCGCCGAGTCCGAGGCGCGGCGGCTCGGCATCCCGCGCTGGACCGAAGACTGGCGTGAGCTGCTGGACGATCCCTCCATCGACGCGGTCAGCATAGCCACCCGCAACGATTCGCACGTTGAAATCGCGATCGCCGCGGCCGAGGCGGGCAAACACATCTTCTGTGAAAAACCGGTCGGGCGGACCCCTGCGGAGACCGCCGCGATCGCCGCCGCCGCGCGGCGCAGCGGCGTAGTCACCTTCGTGGGATTTTGCTACCGCTGGGTCCCGTTGGTCAGCTACGCGGCGCAGCTGGCGGCCAGCGGCCGGCTGGGTCGGATCCTGCATTACCGCGGCACTTTTTTTGCCGCCTACGGCGCGCCGCCGCAGGCGTTTCGGACCTGGCGCTACGTGTTCGACCAGTCCGGCTACGGAGTGCTGGGCGACCTGATGACGCACGTGGTCGACATGGCGACGGTGCTGGCCGGTCCGATCAGCCAGGTCTCCTCGCGCAAGCAGCTGGTCTACCCGGAGCGTCCGGTGCCGCAGCCGGGCGCCGACCACTATGCGCTGGGGTCGGAATCGGGGCCAAGACTGCCGGTGGACAACGAGGACTCGGTGGTCACCCAGGCGCGCTTTGAATCGGGCGCGACGGCGACCCTGGAGGCCTCGCGGGTGCTGCCGACTCCGGCCAACGAGTTCGGGTTCACCATCTACGGCACCGAGGGCGTTGCATCCTGGCAATTCGCCCTGCTCAACAAGCTGCAGCTCTACATCGCCGGCGAGGAACCCGAGCGCATCGGGTTCACCACCGTGTTCGCCGGCCGTCATCACCCCAACCATGCGCGCTTTTCGTCCGATCTGGGCGGAGGCATCGATTACGAAGCGCTGCAGGTGATCGGCGCCCACCGGTTCCTCAGCGCAGTCGCAGCCGGGAAGTCGCAGGCGCCGGATTTTGAGTCCACGCTCAAGGTGTCCGAGGTCAACGCGGCGATGACCCGCTCCTGGGAATCGGAGCGCTGGGAGCCGGTATCCGCGCTTAGCTGACCGCTGGTTCGGGTCAGCCCGACAGAATATTGCGTCAACGGCCGCTGCGGCCGATTGAGGGGATTGCGCGACGATGTACACGACCTACGATTCGCACGAGACCGTGCGCCTGACCATGGCCCAGGCGCTGGTGCGCTTCATCAACGCCCAGTATTCCGAACTCGACGGCGAGCGGCAGCGGTTCGTCCAGGGCGTCTGGGGGATCTTCGGGCACGGCAACGTCTCGGGCCTTAGCCAGGCGATCCACGAATACGGCGGGCCGGGACTGCCCTACTACCAGCCGTTCAACGAGCAGGCCCAGGTGCACGCCGCGGCCGGATTCGCCAAGGCCAAGCGGCGCCTGGCGACGATGGCCTGCACGACCTCGATCGGACCGGGCGCGACCAACATGATCACCGGCGCGGCCACCGCCACGATCGACCGGATCCCGGTCCTGCTGCTCCCCTCGGACTACTTTGCCACCCGGCACCAGGGCCAGATCCTGCAGGACGTCGAGCATCCGGTCAACCAGGACTACTCGGCCACCGACTGCTTTCGGCCGGTGGTCCGGTACTTCGACCGGATTACCCGTCCCGAGCAGCTCCTCTTCTCCCTGCCCGAGGCGTTCCGGGTCATGACCGATCCGGCCGAGACCGGGGCCGTCTGCCTGGCGCTCTGCCAGGACATCCAGAACTGGGCGTTTGACTATCCCACCAATTTCTTCCGCGAACACACCTGGGTCATCGAGCGGCGACCGCCGACCGAACGCGCCATCGGGCGGGCCGCCGACTTGTTGGCCGCGGCCGAGGCGCCCCTGATCATCGCCGGCGGCGGCGTGCGCTATTCGGGCGCCGGCGAGGCTCTGGCTGATTTTGCGGAGCGGTTCGGCATACCGGTGGCCGAGACTTACGCCGGCCGTAGCGTGATCGAGCGCGAATCCGGCCTGCTGTTGGGAGGAATCGGCACCGGGGGCTCGGGGGCATCGGCGCGTGCGGCCGAACAGGCCGATCTGGTGATATGCGTTGGCACCCGGCTGGCCGACTACATCACCGGGTCCAATTCCATCTTCCAGAACCCCGAAGTCAGCTTCCTGTCCATCAACGCGAATCCGCGCGATTCAATCAAGCTGGGCGCGCACCCGGTCGTCGCCGACGCCAAGCTGGCCCTACAAGAGCTCGGTTCCGCCGCCGCCGCCAGGGGCGCGGCCGCGCGGCCGCGGTGGTTGGAACGGGTCGAGCAAGCCCGGGGCAACTGGCGGTCGGAGGTCGTTGCCGCCCAGACCGCGGACCCGGAGCGGCCATTGACCCAATCACAGGCGGTCGGGGTGCTCAACCGCCACGCCCGCGCCGGCGACGTCGTGATCGCGGCCGCCGGAACTCCGGTCTCGGAAGTCTGCAAGCTGTGGGATGGGTCCGGCGGGCGGGGCCTGCTGCTCGAGTACGGCAACTCCTGCATGGGGTACGAAATCCCGGCGGCGATCGGCGTGCGCAAGGCCGATCCGACCGGGGAGATATTCGTCCACCTCGGCGACGGGGGATTCCTGATGCACCCCTCCGAACTGATCACCGCCCTCCAGGAACGCGCCAAGATCACCGTGATCATCGTCCGCAACCTGGGCTTCCAGTCGATTCACGCCCACCAAAAGCGCAGCATGGGACACAGCCTGGGCAACGAGTTCCGCTGGCGCGACCCCGAGTCCAACACCCTTGAACTGGGCGATTTCGTGGAGATCCCGTTCGCTGAAATCGCGGCCGGCATGGGTGCGCAAAGCTGGTCGGTGGACAACGCCGCCGATTTTGCCGTCGCCCTGGACCAGGCCCGCGAACAGGCCGGGCCGTGCCTGATCGAGGTCGACGTCGACAAGTACACCACCGCGCCCGCCCCGGGCGTTTGGTGGGACGTCTACGCCGCCGAGGTGACCAACGACCCGGTCGTGGCCAGGGTCTCCGAAGAAAGCCAGCGCGGGCGCGCCCGCCAGCGCTACTACTGGTAGCACAAATGGCCGGTTAAGCGTCAGCCGAATCCGTTCCGACTCAGCCAGGTGCGGGTCCGGGTGGCGATCGGCTCGGGGACCGCGAAGGTCTTGACCGGATAAAGGTCCTGCTCCACCACCGCGAATCCGTCGAACCCGACCTCCTCCAGCACCCGTCGGAAATCGCGCAGGTCAACCAGCCCCTGTTCGGGCTCACAGAACACGCCGGCGCGGACGCTGGGCAGGAATCCCATTCCCTCGGCCAGGCAGCGGGCGTGAACCTCGGGGTGGATGTTCTTCAGGTGCACGTAGGGGATGCGGTCGTGGTGCCGGGCCATGTAGGCATTGGGGTCGCCGCCGCAGTAGGCATGGTGCCCGGTGTCCAGGACCTGGCCGAGTCCGGGATCGGCGGCCAGTTCGAAGAACCGGTCCATGTGCTCTTCGGTGCACACGTGGGTCTCGGCGTGGGGGTGAAAGTAGGTCTTGAGCGGGAAGTTCGCGCGCAGCGCCCGGGCCAGTTCGACCACCCGTTCGACCAGCAGCTTGAATCTGGCCTCGTCCAGCACCGGTTCGTCGATCAGGCGCCCGGTTTCCTTATCCCGGTAGAGGCCTTCGATGAGGATGATCGCCCCGGCGCCGGCGGCCGAGAGGAGCTCGGCCAGCTGGAAGGATTCCCGGCGGATCGAGTCCTGCTCATCATCGAACAGGAAGTTGCGCATGACCCTTCCGCCGCAGATCGAAAGACCGCGCGCCACCAGCTGGGTTCCCAGGCGCCGGGAATCGGTCGGCAGGTAACCGAACCCGCCGGACTCGATCCAGCGATACCCCGAGCGGGCCACCTCGTCCAGGAACCGGTTCCAGGGCGGCTGCAGGGGATCGGATGCGAACGAGACCCCCCAGGAGGTGGGCGAACTGGCGACTCTGACGTTATGCGGCACGACCCTGGCCTTCCTTCAGATCGAGGTTGAACATGCGCCGGCGGCGACCCCCGCCCAGGGAGGCGTGGATAATGCGGCGGTCGATTACGACTACGTCGCCCGGCTCAGACTCCAGCCCGATCCATTTTCCGGCCGGATCGTACCAGGCCGGCAGCGGGACGATCGGCCCCGGCGCCGGAACCGATTGTCGCGGCCCGAAGCGGTGCGAGCCGGGGACCACCAGCAGGCAGCCGCGGCCGACCGCGGTCGGATCCAGGTAGACGTTGATGCGCACGTGAATGGTCTCGTTGCCAACCCCGTCGACATGCCAGGGGTTGTCGCCGTAATGCAGGTTTCCGGTACTGGCGGTCTGGATAAGGCTCTTGCCGGGGACCAGCGAGGCCTGCAGGCCATTGATCAGTCCGTGCGAACGGAGCCCGGCAAGCACCGGGTCAAGGTCCAGGAACCCGGCCAGGGAAGCGCTGCGGTGGCCGGGGTCGGGCCGGGTCGCAAAGACGCGTTCGAACGCAACCTCCAGAGCCTCGAATTCCGCCGCCAGCAACCCTTTGAGGACCAGCGCCCCGCAGCTGGCGAACCGCGCCTGCTGGCTGCCGCTCAACCCGGATGGCTGCATCAGACCCCGCCGTTCATCAATCCAATCCCCTCGGCGCCCCCGGTGCGATTCGAACACACGACCCGCTGCTTAGAAGGCAGCTGCTCTGTCCCCTGAGCTACGGGGGCCCGGCGTCCGACGCCCGTTCGGGCATCGGCGACCCGGCACAAACTATCCTAGGTGGGTGTTCGCGCAGGCGTTCCCCGGCAAGGAGAGATCGTAACCGAATTGGCGACCGTTCCGGCTGCCCGGGAGAGTCTCGGGAAGAGCTTCCGCACCGACCGCTGGTGGGTGGAGCCGTTGCGCTTCGGAGTCGTTTTCGGGGCATTCGTCGTCTATGCGACCTGGGCGCTGCTGCAGGGAGCGCAGAACGAGCACCACATCGCCGAGCCGTACCTCTCGCCACTTTACGCGCCGAATTTTGCAGGGTTTCCCTGGCCGGGCTGGTGGCCGGAATGGCTCCGCACCCCGGCCCTGCTGATACTCTGGGCACCGCTCGGTTTTCGT
>CAYXKQ010000107.1:0-6055 GCA_964465715.1 uncultured Chloroflexota bacterium | reverse complement strand
CCGATGGCGGTAACTCCCCCCTGGTCCGGATCCTGATCACCGGAAGACCCTTGATCCTGACCGCGTATCCATGTCGGTCGGGCTTGACCATTCCCGGGTCTACCTGCTCCAGTTGGATTGTGCGGTAGCGGTGCTGGGGCTTGAAGCGCGGATAGCCGGGTTTCTCTTTGTTCTTTACCCGGCGGTAGAACGCCTTCCTGGCCCGGTCGGCGCGGGCCAGTACGCCGCGGCCCACGTAAACCGACAGGCTCTGCCAGAACGGATCTTGGTTGCGGATTACAGTGAATGACTTCATTCGATCGAACAGTGATTCGCTCTCCCCGGTCTCCTTATAGGAATTGCGCCAGGTTTCAAGTTCGGCGTTGTAAAGCCCGGCGCAGCCCGCGAGCACCAGGTTGAGGCGATCGCGGCCGCGGCGCGAGACGTGGCCGCGGTGCTGGTAGGTGCGGAAGGTGTTTGGCATCGCCCCTGTATGAAAGATGCATGGGAACTGTTGCAAAGGCGTAAAGTATATGTGATCTACGGACAAGTCGGCAATTGACGCTGGCAATGCGGCTTCCGGTTTGGCCGGCGAACCCGTATCAGGGACGGCGGCCGGCAGGCGATCGCGATTCGGAGCAGGCGCGGCGAAGGGCGGTTGCAGGCGCTGCGGGTATGCCGGGGCATGATTCCGCTTGAACCGCGCTCGTTCCATGCTTTAGGGCCCCGAGTTATTGGACTACCAATATTTGCCTGGTTGCCGGTGCCACCGTTAGGAACTATTCCACTTTGGGCACTCAAGTACGTAAGCGCCGAAAATAACGGGTGCAAACCACCATTCGCAACCTCGCCGCAGGGTCCGGGAACCCCGCCTGCCACCGCCACCGCCTGGCGTTACGTCGCGGTGCGGTCTCCTAAGCCGACATCGGGACAACAGTGAGTCAAGCCCAACGGTCGGTGCTGGCGGTCGACTTCGGCGGCACCCAGATTCGGGCCGCGCGCGTTGAGCGCGACGGTTCGATCCTGGACGAGAACTACGGCCTCACCGGCGACGGGGAACCAGGCGTCGTCGTTGACCGGATCATCAGCGTCATAGCCCGGTCCTGGGATGCTGCCGCCACAGCGAGCGATGAGCCCGCCGCGATTTCGATCGCTGCACCCGGCCCGATCGACTTTGCCAGGGGCGTGATCCTGAAAGCGCCGAACATCGCCGGTTTCGTCAACGTCCCCATCGGCGATTGGGTCGCCGATCGGTTCGGGGTTCCGGTTTTTCTGCAGAACGACGCCAACGCGGCCGCCCTGGCCGAGCACGAGTTCGGGGCTGGTCGCGGCTTCGATCACATGGTCTACTTGACCATTTCGTCCGGAATCGGGGCCGGGATCATCGCTCACGGGCGCCTGCTACAGGGAGCCACCGGAAACGCCGGCGAGGTCGGCCAGATGACGGTGGACTTAAACGACCGCGTCTACCAGTCGGGCTGCCTGGGCACGATGGAGGGTCAGGCCTCGGGCGACCACCTGGCCAAGTACGCCGCCTCAAGGCTGGCGGCCGGCCAGCGCTCCTCGCTGGCAAAGGCACTGGCCAGAGGAAGTGAGTTGGACGGTGCGGCGGTAATTGAGGCGGCGCGCGAGGGTGATCCGTTGGCGCTGGCGACCTGGCGACGCGCGCTGGCCGGACTCGGCGCCGGAACGGTCAGTTTCGTGCACGTCCTGAATCCGGAGATCATCGTCGTCGGCGGCGGTGTGGCCAACGCCGGCGAGATTCTGTTCGCACCGCTGCGCGATTACGTCAAGCGCTGGACGTTGCCGGGGTTCTCCGAACACCTGCAGATCGTTCCGGCCGTCCTGGGCAACCGGGTCGGGTTACTGGGCGCGGCGGTCTGGGGTTGGCGCAATCAGGCCGGACAAGCCTGAGCGGTGTTAACGTAGCTGAGCCAGTCGGAATGGATCTGGGGGTCAAAGCCTTCGACCCAGGGCTGGACCAGGTAGCGGTCGCTCCCAAAATACAGCGGCAGCAGCGGGTGGTCGCCCACGACCTGGCGCTCGGCGGCCCGGAACAGGGCCAACCGGTCAGGGCCGAATCCGAGGTCATCGGCCTCGGCGATCAGGGAATCGACCGTTTCCGAGCTGTATTCGAAGTGGTTGACCGGGCTATCGGACCCAAATAGCGCGGCCACGAAGTTTTCCGGATCCAGGTAGTCGGCGTACCAGCCCAGCGCAAATAGCTGGAATTTGGGGTCGGTCGGTCCGTCCAGGGCATCGAGGGTTTCGGCGAATGTCATGGTGCGGAATTTGACCTCGACGCCCAGGTTTTGCTCAAGGCTGTGGGCGATGGTCCAATCAAGCCAGTCGACATTTAGCGAACGGCCGACCAGAGTGAAGATTATCTCGGGCAAGTTTTCGGCGGACCCGTAGCTGGACTGGGCCAGCAACTCGCGCGCCCGCTGCGGGTCGTATCCGGGAACCCCGGCCGATCCGGCTTCGTATCCGGGTATGCCGGGCGGGATGATTCCGTCCGCCGCCTGAATCGAACCGTCGTTCTGGAGCAGGACCAAGCGCTCGACGTCGATCGCGTGGGCGAACGCCGCCCGGACCAGGGGATCCTCGAACGGCGGAGTCTGCGAGCGAAATCCCAGGTAGGAGAGCGACACCGGTGGCGCGGCGGTCACGTGGGCGCTTAGCGGGTGCGCCGGATCGGTCACCTGGATCAGCGTCGGTCCGGCGATGGGAATCGCATCGAACGCTCCGCGCTGGTATGCGTCAAATGCTTGCTGCCCGCCCACCGGGTGAAACTCGGCCCGGATCAGGTTGGCTGCCGCGCCGCGGTGGTGGTTCGGATTGCCGGTGACGATGATCGGATCACTTTCATCGGCCCGCGGATAGTCGACCAGCACGAAGGCCCCGCTGGAATTGGGGTTGAGCCACCAGCCGGTCTGCCCGACCTGGTTGGCGTCGACGACGTAACTGACCGGGTAGCTCAATTTCTGCAGGAACGAGGACCTGGGCTGCTCGAGTTCGATCTGCACGGTCCGCTCATCAAGGGCGCGGACCCCGGGAAGGTCGGCGCGGAGGGCGGCGCGGTAGTCCTTGGCTCCCAATATGTCGCCCAGGTATGTCTGCGCGGTGCTTGAGGCCACTTCCGGGGAGAGCGCGCGGCGGATGGAGAACACCACGGCGTCGGCGTCGATCGCGGTTCCGTCCGCGAAAGCGGTTCCCGGGCGCAGGGTGAAGTTGTAGATGCGCCGGTCCTCGGATTGGTCCCAATCGGAGGCCAAGTCGCCCTCGATCGAACCATCGCTGCTGCCGCGGACCAGCCCCGAGAACAGCAGACCGACATAAAAGTTTGAGGATGAACTGCGGACGAGGGCCGGATCCAGGGTGATCGGACGGCGCTGGGCCATCCGCAAGACGTTGGGTACCGGCGAACACACAGCCTGGGCGTCGGCGGCCGATTCGTCGCTGAATATGGGCGCGGCCGGCCAGGCCAGGGCCAGCAGCAGCGCCAACAGCAATCCGATGGTGCTCCAGCGTGCGACCGGCGCCAAATGCTCGGTCATGTAGGAGAGTTCAGAGTCTTCCGAGGAACGGGACGCCAGAATTACCGGGCAGTCAGGTGAAAGTCGCCATGCGGGTTCCGACCACAAATTATCTTTTGGCGATCGACCAGGGCACCTCCGGCACGACCGTGCTGGCGGTGGACCGCGGCGGCAAGGTCTTCGACCGCGCCTACCATCCGCTGGGGTCGCGGTTTCCACGCGACGGGTGGGTCGAGCAGGACGGCGGAGAGATCTTCGAATCGGCCCTGACGGCGACCCACGAATTGCTGGGGCGGCAGGGGTCGCCACCCGCCGGGATCGGGATAACCAACCAGCGCGAGACCACCCTGCTCTGGGACCGGGTCAGCGCGAAGCCGCTGGCGCCGGCGATCGTCTGGCAGGACCGGCGGACCGCCGATATCTGCCTGGATCTGAAGGAGCGGGGCGCCGAGGCATTGGTCCAGGAGCGGACCGGGCTGCTCATCGACCCCTATTTTTCGGGCACCAAGCTCGCCTGGCTGTTCCGATCCGATCCGGACCTTGCGGCCCGGGCGCGCTCCGGCCGGCTGTGTTTCGGGACGGTGGATTCCTGGCTCATCTACAAGCTCACCGGTGGACGCGAGCACGTAATCGACGCCACCAACGCCGGTCGCACGATGCTGGCCCGGATCGATCCGCCCGCCTGGGACGACGATCTTCTCGAACTGCTGGGTGTCCCCCGCTCGATTCTGCCCCGGATCGTTCCCTCAGCGGGCTGGAGCGCGCTCACCGACCCCGATGTGCTCGGCGCCGCGGTGCCGCTGGCCGGAGTCGCCGGCGACCAACACGCGGCCCTTTTCGGGCAGGCTTGTTTCCAGCCCGGGCAGGTCAAGACGACCTACGGCACCGGCTGTTTCGTGCTGCTCAATGCCGGGCGTCATCCGCCCCGCTCACAGAACAAACTCCTGTCCACCCTGGCCTGGCAGATCGGCGAAGAAACGACGTATGCGCTCGAGGGCTCGGTTTTCATGGGAGGGGCGACCGTGCAGTGGTTGCGCGACAACCTCGGCCTGATCGAAGACGCCGCCGAGTCCGAATCCGTCGCGGCCAGCGTTTCCGACAGCGGGGGAGCGATCCTGGTGCCCGCGTTTACCGGCCTGGGCGCACCCGACTGGGACCCCGACGCGCGGGCGGCGATTCTGGGGATGACCCGCGATACGCGGTCCGCGCACATCGTCCGCGCCGGGCTGGAATCGATCGCTCTCCAGGTCTGCGACGTGCTTTCAGCGATGAGCGCTGATACCGGTGCCCCGATCGCCGAGATGCGGGTGGACGGCGGGGCGGCGGTGAACGACTTGCTTATGCAGATGCAGGCCGACTACAGCGGCATGCCGGTAATCCGGCCTTCCGTCACCGAGACGACCGGGCTCGGCGCCGCGCTGCTGGCCGGGTTGACGCTGGGCTGGTGGCCGGATCCGCAGGCGATATCCCGGATCTGGGAACGCCAGGAAACCTTCGTTCCCGACCCGGACCTGGACCGCGACGCGCTGCTGGCCGGCTGGCGTCGCGCAGTGGAGCGCTCGATGGGCTGGGCGGGTTAGCCCCGGGAACCGGGTGCGATCAACTTCGCTCCTTGCCGGTCAGTTGCTCAGCGCGGCCTCGAAGGGTCCCGAGTCGGCGAACGGCCCCAGCACGGCCAGGCGGAAATTGGCCGGATCCAGTACCCGCTCGGCCACGCGCACCACATCGTCGGAGGTGACCGCATCGATCTGGGCCACGGCTTCCGACAACGGCAGTACCCGGTCGTAGAGCGCCGTCTGACGGCCGATCCAGGCCAGGACTCCGCGGGTGTCCTCGGTACCCAGGATCAGCCGCCCACGTACGAATTCACGCGCGCGTTCGAGTTCGTCGTCAGCCAGTCCCTTGAGGGCCAGACCGAGCTCTGACTTGATCGCCTCCAGGGCGCTGACCGCCTTGTCCGGGCT
Organism: uncultured Chloroflexota bacterium; assembly: GCA_964465715.1. Classification (GTDB taxonomy): domain Bacteria; phylum Chloroflexota; class UBA11872; order UBA11872; family VXNJ01; genus VXNJ01. The sequence continues at coordinate 576 of CAYXKQ010000107.1, read as the reverse complement.
CACCCCGGCGTACACCCCGAAATGACCCTGGTCCGAGGACGGGTGCCAGTAAGCGTAAACGGCATACGCCAGTCCCATCTGTTCGCGGATGCGCTGGAAAAGGCGCGAACTCATGCCCTGCCCCAGGGCTGCGTTCAGCAGGCTGAGCGCGAACCGGTCGGGGTCGTTCTGGGCCGGGGCCGGCATCGTCAGCAGCATGTTGGCCTGCTCGGTCGCCCGCTCCTCAACGTGCAACGCCTGGCCCGTCACGCGCCCGTCGGAGTATTCCCGCCGGGCCGGTGACCGGTCGCTGGCCCAGGACCCGAATTCGCGTTCGGCCATCGCCACCGCCTCGGCGTGGCTGGGCTTGCCCGCGACCGCGACCACCGTCGAGTGCGGCTCGTACTGCTTGGAAATAAATTCCAGCAGTTCGCCGCGCTCGATTGAATTGAGCGTCTCGCGGGACCCGATTATGTCGCGGCCCATCGGATGGTCGGGGTAGGTGATCCGCTCCGACAGCAGCTCGGTCATGGACTGCGGGTCGTCGTAGTACATGTCGATCTCTTCGAGGATCACGCTGCGTTCGCGGTCCACGTC
>CAYXKQ010000106.1:1415-6097 GCA_964465715.1 uncultured Chloroflexota bacterium | reverse complement strand
TGGCAGACCGATTTTTCGATCAAGTCGGTTCACCTCTCCGAGATCACCCAGGCCGCCCTCAAGCGCGACATCATCCCGCCGATAGACGATCCCAAGTTCCTTCCCGCCGCCGAGATGGGCGACGACCTGCCGGGCAATGAACCGGTAGCGGTCCTGCAGGTTGAGGATCTGGTCCGGGCGTACCCGCTGCGGATCCTGACTTTTCACGAGATTGTCAACGACGAACTGGCCGGGGTGCCGGTCGCAGCCACCTTCTGCCCGCTCTGCAACACCGCGATCGGCTTTCGACGCCAGATCCAGGGCCAGACCCTGCGTATGGGGGTGAGCGCCAATCTGCGGGCTTCGAATCTGCTGCTGTGGGATGACGTCACCGAGTCATGGTGGCAGCAGTCGACCGGCGAGGCGATCGTGGGAACCTACACTGGCTGGCAGCTGGCGTTCCTGCCGATGGCGATTTCCTCGTTCGACACCTACCGCGAAAGCTACCCCGACGGCCCGGTGCTCACCGAGGAGACCGGCCACAACCGCCGCTACGGATCCAACCCCTACGTCGGCTACGATTCCGGAAACCGCAAGCCGTTCCTGTTCTTCGACGAGCTTGACGAACGCCTGCCGCCAACCGAGCGCGTGATCGTGGTCGAGATCGGCGACGAGCAGGTCGCCTACCCGTTTTCGATCCTGTCTGAATCGCGCGTGGTGCACGACCGGGTGGGCGGCGAGGAAATAGTCGTGTTATTTGCCCCCGGGACGGCCTCGGCGCTGGGCGCGGCAACGATCGCCGAAGCCCGCGATGTCGGGGCGGCCGGAGTATTCCGGCCCAGTCTGGATGGGCAGGGCCTGCGGTTCCGGGTCGAGGACGGCCAGATCGTGGACGATCGGACCGGCAGCGCCTGGAATTCGCTGGGTCTGGCCACGGCCGGTGAATTCAGCGGGCGGTCCCTGACCCCGGTCGTGCACGGCAACGACTTCTGGTTCTCGTGGATCGCGCTGCGCGAGAACGTGCGCATTTACCAGGCCTGAGTCGGCCTCCGCTGGTCCCCGGGAGCCGTGCATGACCATGCGCGGGGGTTCCCACCCAACCTGGCTGGCCCTGCTACGCGGAATCAACGTCGGCGGCAGGAACGTGATCCGGATGGCCGAACTGCGCGATTGTTTCGAGGACGAAGGCTTCCACGACGTCGGCACATACATACAGAGCGGGAATGTGATCTTCCGTTCGGCCGCAACCGAACCCGGTACCCTGACGACCCGAATCGAGGAGATGCTGGCGGACGCGTTCGACTACAGGGCAAGAGTCGCGTTGCGGTCCCGCGAGCAAATGCAGGCAGTCGTCGATGAGGCACCGGAGGATTTCGGTGCGCGGCCCGATGTTCACCGCTACGATGTCCTCTTCCTGTTCGCCCCGCTGACGGCGGCCGAAGCCATGAAGCATGTCAGCACCAGACCCGGGGTGGACGAAGCCTGGACTGGCGGAGGTGTCGTCTACTTCTCAAGGCTCATCGCGAGAGCATCTCAGAGCAATCTCAGTCGGCTGGCCTCGAAGCCGGTGTATCAGAGCGTGACGATCCGGAACTGGAGAACGACAACCAGGCTGCTGGAACTCATGGGCGAGCGCGAAGGGTAAATCGATCGACGGGCCGACGAACTTAGCGGGTGGCCGCTGACCCGGGCCGTGGCCGGCAAAGATCTCCGGCGTTTATGCGCTGGGCTGCGCCGGAACATGCCTTTTGGCCGGCCTGAGCCGGATCCGGCGCGGCCGTCGCCGCCCGGCCGGCCTGGTGCCCCCAAGGGAATTCGAATCCCTGTCTACACCTTGAAAGGGTGTCATCCTAGTCCACTAGACGATGGGGGCAGGATCGCCGCCGGCTGACGGCGGAGCGGGCGATTTTAGAAGAAGCTGCTGCTGCTTCATCTCGCAGGCGGCGATTCGTATTAGAGTTCGCGTCCCAGGCCCTGGTCGCGGGCCCGTTCGAGCACGATCGCGGCGGCGGCGACGTCCCAGGCGGCAATCCCGAGCGACTCGAAAAGCGTCTTCTGACCCGGGCCGGTCCGTCCCCGCGCCTTGCCGGCAATCACATCGCCCAGGGCCACCGCGGTGCCCCAGGAGAACGTCCCGGCGGCGTTGGCCCCCAGCAGGTCGCCGCTTTCTATGCGGGCCTGGGCAATGTCGTCGCAGACCACCCGGTCGAATGCACCGACCGTGATTGGTCCCAGCTCGGCGGCGTTGGCCCGATTCGAGCCCATCGCGTTCACGTGCACGCCGGATTCCAGGTATCCATCCAGAACCGGTTCGGCGGAATTGGTAGCGGTAACGATCACGTCCGCGCCGGCGATCGCGGCCGCGGCCGAGGCGGCAGCGGTTACCGCCACCCCGCAGCGATCTGAGATTTGGCCGCAGAAGGACTCCAGCTGCTCGCGGTCGCGCCGGAAGGCCTGCACCGAGCTGATCGGCAGCGTGCGGCAGATCGCTTCGACCTGGGTCCGGGCCTGGTAGCCGCCGCCGACGATGCCCAGGGTGCTCGATTCGGGCCGGGCCAGGTGGCGGCTGGCCACCCCGCTGGCGGCGCCGGTGCGCAGTTGGCCCAGGCGGTCGGCCTCGATAACCGCCGCCAGCTTACCGCTGGCGATGTCATAGAGGAGCACGCTGAAGGCGATTCCGCCCGGGGTCGCCAGGTAGGACTTGTGACCGGCGAATCCGCAGCCCTCGTCGCTGGCGGCCATCAGGTGCAGGGTTCGTCCCGATTGATAGATACGGCGGCGCGGCAGGTTTTCGGCTTCGCCGGTTGACAATCGCCGCTGGACGCCTTCGACGGCGTCCAGGACCGAGTCCATGTCCAGGACGGATTCGACTTCAGATTCATTGACGTAAAGGGGCATTAGCTGGTCCTCATATCCGGAGCCCGGGCGCCGGCGCTCATTCGGGCGGGATGATGCCCTTTTTGACGATCACGTTGCCGTAGAGGCGTCGCTCGCTGGTCGAGACGATGGCGAAACTCTCGGCGGCGCGTTCGTAGAACTCGAACCGCTCCACCTGTTCGAACCCCACCGGGCCGCCCTCGGCGCTGGCCGCGATCTGTTCGAACTCGGCCACGATATCCGGTTTCGGGCCGCCGTCGACCGGCGCCATCGTCGCGCACGGTTCGTCGACGAAGGTGTCCAGCGGCAGGACGGTCAGCACCGCCGCCAGCACATCGGTGGCGCTGTTGCCGTCCAGGCGCACCAGGCGCTCGGCGTTGGCGGTGTCGGGGAAATTGGCGTCCACGATCACCAGGTCGTCGCCGTGTCCCATCGCCATGAGGACGTACAGGAGGTCGGCATTGAGCAGGGGGTCGATTCCTTTTAGCATCGGCGTCCTATCGGTGCGGGCGGGTCAGGGAGTGTTTCGGGGTCGGGCCTGATCGGCCTCGGCGGCGCGGATCTCCTCGACCAGCGTCTGCGGCGGCGGCCCCCCGAGTTTGACCTTATAGCCGCGCCGGATAAGGAATATGCGGGTCGCAAACCCGTAACTGCGAAACAAAATCAGCGCGGTAATCGCCACCGCCCCCAGTACCAGCGGCCAGCGCGTCGCCGGGTCGGTTGTATCGATAAATATGCTGGCCACCAAAAGGACTCCCAGGGAGGCGATCCCGCCCAGCACCGCCAATCCCAGCAGAAACCCGCCCACCACCTCGGCCAGCGTCAAAAGCAGGCCGCGTGGGGCTCGCGAGGGGAGTTGCAGGCCTATTCGAACCGCCAGAATCCGGGCAGGATCGTCACGCCCGGGTAGTCGAGCCGGCTGCCGACTTCAATCTCGATCTCGTTGTCCCATTCCACTTTGTGCAGCCTGTACTCCCAGGCGTTCCTATCAGGGTCGTACCAGACCTCGAGCCAGTTGGCCAGGTGCTGGACGTCGCGCTCGTACTTGAGGCCGACGCTGCCGGGACGGACCACCCGCACGCCCCCGATGAAAGCGTCCTGCGGGGAATGGATGTGACCGGTTATGAGCATCTGCGGACGATTCCCGCTGCCCAGGAGCCGATCGTAGACCCGCGGCGAGGTGGTCGGGGTGAGGAAGTCGTCAACGTTGTCGGCGTTGGCGTGGGCGATCATCAGCACCGGTGAATCCGCGTGCGCCCGGATCCGGATGGCAAACGGCAGGCCGGCCGCGATCTTGATCAGGCCTTCGGAAAGCAGGTCCCGGCAGAAAAAGAAGACTGCCTTGAGCATGCCGCGTTTGGCCAGGCCCCAGGGTGGCGGAGGGACGTCGCCAAGCAAGAGGTCGCGCTCGGTATTGCCGACCAGCATCAACGCGCCGCGGTCCTGCAGGCGGTCCCACACCTCAAGCGGGCGGGGGCCGCCGGCCAGCTGGTCGCCGTTGGAGATGATCGCGTCAAAACGACCATGGCGGTCGATATCCGCCAGGACCGCGTCCAGCGCTGTCAGGTTTGCGTGCACGTCGCCGAATACGGCGTAGCGCGGTGAATCGGTCAGAAGGAAATCCAAAGGCTTGACCCGGGCGACCTGCCAGTGGCACTCGCATCGCGCGTGTGGCGATAACGATCGGGGCAGCGCGCCCGCCAAAAAAAGCGCCACTGGCCCACCGGCTCGGAAATTTTATGGATTTTTCAACTGACGGCGCGGCCAGAAGGTAGAACAATTGAGGCAATCGGGGGTTGATAATCGCGGGCGCACGCATCCCGCTT
>CAYXKQ010000106.1:0-1315 GCA_964465715.1 uncultured Chloroflexota bacterium | reverse complement strand
GTGATCCTGGCCCATGCCGCCGATCCCGGACTGGTCGGGGTTGACCTGTCCGAAACCGTGGATTCCGACGGGTACCTATTCACCCCGGGGCTGGTCCGGCACGCCACCGAGAACGGCGGCTGGGATGTCTACCGGTTCACCAATCCGGTCACCGGCGAGGCCGAGCCCAAGCGCTCCTACGTGCGCGTCCTCGACGACGGGCTCATCTTCGGTGCCGGTTACTACCTGGACGAAACCCGCTACGTCAAGCACATCGTCAACGACGCGTTGACGGTCTGGGAGACCGAATCCGATCCGATCCAGGCATACCAGACCGATCCCCGGTTCAACCGCGGCGAGGCCTACCTGTTCGTGGTCAGGGCCCGCGACCTGGTGTCGCTGGCCACCCAGGCCGAACCCGAACTGGTCGGGACCAGCCTGGCGGATTTGACCGACCACACCGGCAAGAAGTTCGCCCTGGAAGGGAGGGCCCTGGCCGACGCGGACGGCGAGTGGCTCTACTACGGGTACCTGAATCCCGATACCGGGGCCGAAGAACAAAAGCAGAGCTGGTTGGTCCGGGTCGACGACGTGATCATCGGGGCCGGGTTCTACCGACCCCTCTGAGTCGGAGCGGGAAACACGCCGGCGGAACCGGACGGCGCGGCCTAGCCGCCGGCGGCGGCCGGCACGATAGATACCCGGGTTCGGTCGCCAAGCTCGGTCTCAAGGCCGTCGAGGAACCGGATGTCCTCGTCGCCGACGTAGATCTGCACGAACGCCGAAAGTTCGCCGTCGGCGCCCAGCAGGCGTTCCTTGAACCCGGGATGGTCCGAATCGATCTGGTCGATCATTGCGCGGACGTTGGCGCTGTCGAGCTCGATGCGGCGCCGGTTGCCGACCAGATCGCGCAGCGGAGTTGGAATCCTCACCGTGGCCATGGAGTCAGGTCCTTGTTGGAGTTGATTTCTGGTGTTATTCGGCGGCGCGGGCCGTCGCAGGAAAATTTTCAGGCAAACACCGGCGTACGCTCGTCGGCGGCAATCGCATCCTCGAACGAACCCAGGGTCGGGGCGATGGTCATGTTGGCCACCCCGATGCCGTCCAGGGCCTCCTGCGTCTTGAGGCCGTTACCGGTTATGTAGGCCACGACCGTCTCGTCGCGGCCAAACCGGCCCTGCCTTGCCAGTTTGATCAGGGTCGCGACTGTGACCCCGCCGGCCGGCTCGGTGAAGATCCCTTCGTCGGCGGCCAGAATCTTGATCGCCTCGACGACCTCGTCGTCGCTGACCTTCTCGATTACTCCGCCGGTGCGGCGGGCGACCTCCAGCGAGTA
>CAYXKQ010000105.1:0-6122 GCA_964465715.1 uncultured Chloroflexota bacterium | reverse complement strand
TCATCGCCCTCAGGCTTCAAGCCCTTTTGCAGGTGCGGCTGCGCGCATTGGGCGCGGTCGCGCTGGTGGCGATCGCCCTGCACGGTTGCGATGCCGCTCAACCGGACGATGGGCGGCTGCGGGTTGTGGCGACCACCGGGCAAATCGAGGATGTGGTCGCCGCGGTTGCCGGCGAACGGGTCCGGCTGCACGCCCTGATGGGGCCGGGCACCGATCCGCACCTGTACGTCCTCACCGAAGGCGATCTGGTGCGCCTGGAGCGTGCCGATGTCATCTTCTTCAACGGCCTGCATCTGGAGGCCAAGCTGGCCGACATATTGACCGAATTGGGTCGCGACGGCCGCCGTTCGGTAGCAGTCACGCGCGACATGCCCGCGGGTGCCCTGATCGCCACTTCCGAGTTCCAGGACGGACACGACCCGCACGTGTGGTTCGATTTGGAGCTCTGGTCCCAGGCGGTTGCGACGATTACTGCCGAGCTCGTGGCCGCCGATCCGGTCGCGGCCGACGCCTACGAGGCAAACGCCGCGGAATATGTTCGTCGACTGGCAGAGCTTGGCCGATGGGCCGGGTCGCGGCTGGGTCAGGTCCCGCCCGATCGGCGCATCCTGGTCACCGCCCACGACGCGTTCGGATATTTCGGGCGCGCGTGGGGGTTCCAGGTCCACGGCCTGCAGGGTATTTCCACGGCCACCGAAGCCGGCGCCGGCGACGTACAGCGACTGGCCAGCTTCCTGACCGAAGAAAAGGTCCCGGCCATATTCATCGAAACCTCCGTGCCCGATCAAACGATGCGCGCGGTGCTCGAAGCTGCCCGCGCCCAGGGGCACCAGGTCCGGATCGGGGGCGAACTTTACTCGGATGCGCTCGGGCCGCGCGATTCGGAAGCCGGGACATTTGAAGGCATGTACCGGGCCAATGTAATTGCGATTGCGGACGCGCTCGGACGATGAGAGCGCCCGACGCACTCCCGGCCCTCCGGGTTTCCGATCTCACCGTCGCCTACGACGAAAAACCGGCGCTTTGGGACCTGGATCTTGAAGTCCCGCAGGGCGCAGCGATGGCGATAGTCGGACCGAACGGGGCCGGCAAATCAACCCTGCTCAAGGCGGTGCTGGGATTGGTCAAGCCGGCCGCCGGGACCATCGAGCTGTTCGGGTCCGCGGGGGATCCGGACCGGCGGCGGGTCGCCTACGTGCCGCAGCGCGAGAGTGTCGACTGGGACTTCCCGATCAACGTACTAGACGTGGTCCTGATGGGTCGCTTCGGGTATCTCGGCTGGCTGCGCCGCCCGGGGCGCGACGACAACCGGCGGGCCCGGACCGCGCTGGCTGACGTCGGTATGAGCGATTTCGCTAACCGACACATCGCCGACCTGTCCGGGGGCCAACAGCAGCGCGTGTTCCTGGCCCGCGCCCTGACCCAGGACGCCTCGCTCTTCATCCTGGATGAACCATTCCAGGGAATCGACGCGGTCTCCGAACGCACGATCGCGGACCTGTTTGCAAGGATCCAGCGGCGCGGCGGCACGGTGCTGGCGGTTCACCATGACCTGGGAACGGTGGCCGAATACTTCGACCACATTCTGGTCCTGAACGTCTCGCGAGTAGCAGCCGGCACCGTCGCGGCCGAATTCACCAACGCCAACCTGAGCCTGGCCTACGGGGTCCAGAACCCGCTGCTGGCCGACGCCGACTGATCCGGTGCCCGAATTAAGCGAGTTCCTGCTCGGCCACACATTCCGCACGGTGGCCGCCGGCGCGGCCGCGATGGGCCTGGTTAGCGGGGTGATCGGATCGTTCGCGGTCGCTCGCGGGCAGAGCCTGATGGGCGATGCGGTATCGCACGCCACCCTGCCCGGGGTCGTCGTGGCGGCGACGCTGGTGGGCGTGCGCGAGCCTTGGGTCCTTATCGCCGGAGCCAGCGTCACCGGAGTTGCGGCCGCGGCCGCAATTTCGCTTACGGCCCGCTCGACCCCGGTCAAATTCGATTCTGCCCTTGCGCTGGTGCTGACCGCCGCGTTCGGGCTCGGCATGGTCCTGCTGGTGGCCCAATCGCGCGGCGACAGCGCCCAGGCCGGACTAAACAATTTCCTGTTCGGCCAGGCCGCCGCGATCTTGGTCGCGGACCTTCTCACCATAGCCGCCACGGGGGTGCTGGTGCTGGCGTTGGTCGCCTGGCGGTGGAACGAATTCCGGGCGATCTGTTTCGATTACGAATTCGCCCAGGTGGCCGGGGTTGCGGTGCGCCGCCTCGATCTGCTGCTGGTCCTGCTGCTGGTTGTGACCATTGCCGCCGGGCTCAAAGTCGTGGGCGTGGTATTGATGAGCGCGATGCTGGTAGCGCCCGCCGTGGCCGCCCGCCAGTGGTCCGATCGGTTCGCGGTGGTGACCGCCCTGAGCGCCGCTTTCGGCATGGCCGGGGGCGTGTCCGGCGCCTTCGTTTCGATCCTCGGCCCGTCGCTGGCCACCGGTCCGCTGGTGGTCTTGAGCCTGGGTGCGATTGCCCTGCTGTCGATCCTCGCAGCGCCCCGGCACGGGGTAATCGCCGAGTACGTGCGCAATCAGCGCCGCCGCAACCGCTTCCGGCTTGAGAAGACCCTGGCAGCGATGCTCGCCCTGGAAGGACAGCACGCGACCGGGCAACATCCGCATTCGGCGGCGGCGATCCAGGCCAGCATTCCCGACCTCTACGGCGTCGACGAGATGGTCCTGGAACTTGCCGCGGCGGGCCTTGCAATCGGTTCTCCGGGACAGGGTTGGCGGCTGACCGCCGGGGGGATCGCGCGGGCTCGCGCAATCATGGATGAACGCAACATCACGATTCCGGGCATCGCCCGTTGACCCCGGGTCAGCTGGAGGTCCTGACCGTGGCCCTCCTGGCCGGCTGGGCCTGCTGCCTGCCGGGTACCTGGCTGGTGCTGCGCGGATCGGCGATGCTGGTCGATGCGATCTCGCACACGGTCCTGCTGGGAATCGTACTGGCTTTTCTGCTAAGCGGCGATCTGGGTTCGCCGCTGCTGCGCGCCGGCGCGGCGCTGATCGGGATCCTCACCGTGGTAACGGTGGACCTGCTCGCGCGACGACCGCTGGTCCGCACCGACGCCGCGATCGGTCTGGTGTTCCCGGTGCTCTTTGCGCTGGCGGTTCTGCTGATCACGCTGCTGGCCAACAACGTGCACCTGGATACCGACGTGGTCCTGACCGGAGAAATCGGACTCGCCCCCTTCGATCGGATCGTCATCGGCCAGCTCTCGGTGCCACGATCATTCCTCTATCTCGGCGCAGTCCTGCTGCTGAATGCCGGACTGACGGCTGCCTTCTGGAAAGAACTCAAAGTCGCCAGCTTCGATCCGGGCCTGGCGGCGGCCATCGGTATGTCGCCGGGGGCGATTGGATTGGGCCTGGTGGCGACGACATCACTGACCGCGGTGACCGCGTTTGAATCAGTCGGTTCCATCCTAGTGGTGGCGCTGGTGGTAGGGCCCCCGGCGAGCGCTCTGCTGCTCACCCGCCGTCTGCAGCGCATGGTCTTCTGGTCGCTGGTCCTGAGCGCCAGCGCCGGGCTTCTCGGGTATGCCGGCGCCTGGTACTTCGACACCACCATCGCCGGTTCCATCGCCCTGGTAATCGGGATTCAATTCGCCGGTGCGGTGCTGGCATCCCCGCGCCGCGGCTTGATCGCGCGATTGCGAATCCGGCGCCGGCGGCAACTGGAATTTGCCCAGACTCTGCTGGTCAAGCACCTGCTCAATCACCTCGGCACCCCGCAGGAGGATCGGGAAAGTGAATTCGAGCACCTGCACGCCGGTCTCGGCTGGGAACCCGAATTTGCCCGTCGCGTGGCGGGAGCGGCCGTCGGCGCAGGGCTGGTTCGCATCGACGGCGATCGCCTTCATCTGCTGGGCCCGGGACGGATCCGGGCCAGAGCCGGATAACCGAACAAACCGCCGGATTTGGCCCCGATAGGACATTGCTCCCTTAGGCTCGGGATGCCCGGGGCCACCGGCGCTCACGATTGGATGTTGATTTGAAGCCGGACCACCCGCCGCTTATCGGGGTATTGCTGGGCGATGCGGCCGGCATCGGGCCCGAGATCACGGTCAAGGCGCTTTCGTCCGGGGCCCTGGAAGGAGTTGCCCGGGTGGCGCTATTCGGCGACCGCCGGGTGCTGGAGCTGGGAATCCGGCAGGCCGGAACCGGGATCAGCTATTCGACTCATGCCGGGCTTGCCGGGGCCGACGACCAAGCGGGTCTGCATTTGGTCGATTTGGGCAATTCCGACCCGGACCTGATCACCTTGGGCCGCGCCTCGGCCGCCGCCGGCAAAGCCTGCATACAAACGCTGCGGTGCGTTATCGACCACGCCCTGGACGGTGAATTGGACGCGATCAGCTTTGCCCCGCTCAACAAGGCGGCCCTGCACCTGGGCGGCTCGCCGTACAACGATGGCGCCGGCCTGATCGCCAGCATGACCGGGTTCGAAGGCGATTTCGGCGAAATGAACGTCATCCCGCAGTTCAGCACGTTCCGCGTCACCTCGCACGTATCGCTGCGCGAAGCCTTGGACCTGATCACCCCGGAAAGAATCGGCAGGGTAGTGCGGTTGGCCGACCGCACCCTCGCCGGCATGGGCAAGAGCCGGCCGCGCCTGGGCATTGCGGCGCTTAATCCGCACGCCGGCGACGAGGGCCTGTTTGGCGACGAGGAAATCCGGATCATCGCCCCGGCGGTGCGCCAGCTGAAGACGGAAGGCCTGCGCGTGACCGGCCCGATACCCGCCGACACGATTTTTCTGCGCGCCCGCGAGGGCGAGTTCGACGCGGTCGTGATGATGTACCACGATCAGGGCCAGATAGCCACCAAATTGCTCGGATTCGACAAAGGGGTGACCGTCCAGGCCGGGCAGCCGCTGGTGATCACTACCCCGGCGCATGGAACCGCGTTCGACATCGCCGGAGAGGGACGGGCCGATGCGGGAAGCATGATATACGCGCTCCGGCTCGCCGCCCGACTGGCGGCTAAGCGGGTCGCGCAAATTGGCGCCCGGGCATGACGGACCGGTGAATTCGGCCGGCATCGGCGACGTTCAACTGGGGTAGATCCACCGATGGCAACCGCAATCGCGATCCGCCACGTCCACTTCGAGGACCTGGGCATTCTGGAACCGCTGCTCCGGCGGCGCGGTCACCAGGTGGACTACCTTGACGCCTGGCGCGATGACCTGGCGCCGGCTCGGGAGGCCGATCTGCTGGTTGTCCTGGGCGGGCCGATCGGCGCCTATGAAGCAGATCGCTATCCGTTCCTGGCCGCCGAACTCTCGCTGGTGGCTGAGCGCCTGCGGGCCGAGCGGCCGGTCCTGGGGATATGTCTGGGGCACCAGATCATGGCCCTGGCGCTGGGCGCTGCGGTCGCACCCGGGCCGCGGCGTGAACTCGGGTTTTTCCCAGTCGAGTTGACTGACCGCGGTTGGCGTTCGCCCCTCGCCAACCTGGCTGGGTTGGCGGTCCTGCACTGGCACGGCGACTGCGCCGGTCTGCCCGAGGGCGCCGAACTGATGGCGTTCACGCCGGATTGCGCGGTGCAGGCGTTCGCAGTGGGCTCACACGGCCTGGGCCTGCAGTTTCACGTTGAGGTAGCAGCCGCGGGGTTGGAAGCCTGGCTGATCGGGCACGCCCTGGAAATCTCGCAGACCGATGGGGCCGACCCGGCGCGCCTGCGGGCCGACGCGGCGCGCTCGTCAAGGGCGCTTAACCGCGCCGCAGAGGCAATGTTCTGCCGATGGCTGGAGCCGCTCGGCCTTTAGCGCCTCGGCGGTCAGCGCCAGCGGGCGCCGCGCACCCCCAGGCCATAGGCGCGGTTGAGGGGGGCAAAGCGGCGCGGGTCAAGATCTTTGCCGGCGAAAGCGGGATGATCCAGGCCGTAGCGGTAGGCTCGGAATAGCCAACCCATTGATGTCCCGTCGGGGCGCTGGGAGATGAATGGGTTGATCCACTCCCAGACTTCCTGGCCGGTGCGCAGTACCTCAAATACCCGACCCGAGGTGCCCTCGCAGATTAGCACCGAGCGATTGGGCAGGCGCTGCGCCCCCGAGATGTGGCCCGAATAGAACTGTTCGCGCGG
>CAYXKQ010000104.1:0-6176 GCA_964465715.1 uncultured Chloroflexota bacterium | reverse complement strand
GTTGGAGCCGTAGGCGACGCCGACATTGGCGTCGCCGCGAACCTGAGTGCTGGTCAGCGTCCAGTTGTCGAAGTGATTGGTTATAAGTTCGGAATTGGGCATGATCACCTCGGTCCCGCCGAAGGTGCGGATGACGGTGGACCGCAGCCCGATCGACTCCACGACCCCGGTGACCCCGGAAATCGAGATGACGTCCCCGTCCTTGACCGGGCGCTCGCCGAGCAGGATCACCCCGGACACGAAGTTTTCGGCGATGCGTTGCATTCCGAATCCGAGTCCCAGCCCCAGCGCCGACAGCGGCAGCAGGACCACGTTCAGGTCAAACCCCAGCGAGGAGGCGGCAATGTAGAACCCGGTGAAGATCACCAGGGCGCGGGTCAGGTTGGTGATCAGCGTCGTCAGGGACCGGCTTATGCCCAGCTCGGCGATCCATTGGACCGCCAGCTCGGCGGCTACCTGCGAGACGTTCCAGGTCACCCAGACGATGATGAGGGCCAGGAAAACGCCGCTGACGGTCAGTTCCGAATCCTGGATCTGGCCAAAGCTGAACCGCCCGACGCCCAGTTGATCAACGGCCAGGTAGAAACCGATCAGAACGATCACGACCTTGACCGCCCGCAGCGCGGCGCGGTCGGCGCCGGCGGAAAGATCAAAACGCCGGTCGAGCCAGCGGTAGGCGAGCCAGGCCGCGATCCGTGAAATGATCAGGCCGGCCAGGGCGAATGCGACCGCCACCGTCAGGCGGCCGGCCGACAGGGTGTACTCGCCAAGTGAGAGCAACTCGTAGTTCCAGTAATCGGCCAAGGGACTCCGCCGCTTCCAGGTCAATGCGGGGGCTAAATCGCTGCGATTCTATGGACGGGGGACCCGTTGGCAGGCGCCCGGGGAAGGCAAACTTGGGGCGGCGCACTCCGCCGCTACGGCGGTGCTGCGATCCCTAACCGCATGCAGAGACATCCGAGCGAGGCTGATGAACGACGGCAACTTCGTAAAGCGCAAGATCGAAAACGGCCAGGTTTCGGTGGGCGCGTTCCTGAACTTCGGATCGCCGATGGCCGGCGAGGCCTGCATCGCCGCCGGCTACGAATGGGCGGTGGTCGATGCCGAACACGGAGCCTGGGACCTTTCGGCCGCCACTGCCGCGTTTACGGCGATCGAGGCCCGTGGCGGGGTCCCCATGGCCCGGGTCTGGGACCACGACAAGGAAACTATCAACCGCCTGCTGGACGCCGGCGCGCTGGGCATCGTGCTGCCGCACGTCTCCACCGTCGAGCAGGCCGAAGCGTTCGCCGCGGCGTGCCGCTACCCGCCGCGCGGTCACCGCTCGGTCGGCTCCTCGCGGGCCACCCTGCTCAACCCCGCGTACCGTGGCGAATGGGCCAATGAGAACATCCTGGTGATCCCGCAGATCGAAGACCCGCTGGGGGTCGAAAACGCGGCCGCGATTGCCGCCGTCGACGGCATCGACTGCATGTTCATCGGTCCCAACGACCTGGCCCTGGAAATGGGTCTGCGCGGAGACCAGGCCTATGTGGATCCCGGACACCGGGCGGCCCTGAGCAAGATCCTGGCCGGCGCCCGTTCGGCCGGCAAACCGGCCGGCTTATCGGTGAGCTCGCCGACCCTGGCGCGCGAATTCGTCGAAGAAGGCTTCACGCTGATAAACCTGAGCAACGATTTCCGCCTGCTGCAATCCGGCTGTGCCGAAGCCCTGGGGGCATTTAACCGCTGAGGCGCGGCCTTGGCCGTCCGGTGTTCAGCCGGGTCCGCGCTGCCCCGGATCCATTTTCTGCACGGGATTGGACAGAGTTCCGATGACCCGGTGCGAGATCTCGACGACGTCGCCGTCGTGGACGGCGCAGTCTTCCTCGACGATTATTCCGGTGCCGGTGGTCAGGATGGTCCCGGAGTGAATCGGGTTGTTGCGGATAAGGTGGCCGACAAGGTCTGAAAAGTGTCGCCTGATTAGGCCCAGGTCTACCTGCCCGGAGAAGATCGCCTCACCGTCACGGATGATTCGAGCCGAGAGTTCGCCGGCCCGCGGGTCGGGCAGTTCGTCGGCGGTCACGATCACTGGGCCGATCGCGATGCATCCGTAGAAGACCTTGGACTGGGGAAGGTAGAGCGGGTTGGCGCGCTCAATGTCCCAGGCCGAGTTGTCGTTGCACAGCGTGTAGCCCAGGATCTTCCCGCCTGAGGAAAGCACCAGGGCCAGTTCGGGTTCGGGGGCGGTGAATTCCGAATCGGAACGGATGGTCACCGCCTCGCCCGGGCCGACCGCGTGCCGATAGTCTCCCTTGTAGAAGAGTTCGGGTCGCTCGGCCAGGTAGACCTGATCGTAGATCCCGGTCGGGGCGCTCATGTCCTCATCGCGGAATTCGGCGCTCTTGCGGTAGGTGACCCCGGCTCCCCAGGCTTCGGGAATCTGCAGCGGGACGGTCAGGCGGGTGAGGCCTGAACCGGACTGGAGCTGGGCCAGCGACGGCCCGGATGTGACCGCGGCCACCGCGGCCACCTCGGCCAGCGACCTTCCGCCCTCCTCGGCCGCGTTGACCAGCTCTATCAGGTTGGAGTGGTCGGCGAACGTCTCCACCTGGTCGCCGGCCAACCGCCCGCAGCGGTTGTTTCCGTCGGCGTCGATGTATCCAAGAAGCTTCATTCCGGGCTGGTCCTCCGGGTTGTGCGAACGGTGATCTGAAGGGTCTGGGCGCGCGCACCGAACAAGCGCGCCGCCGACCCGCTGGGTATTGCCAGCTCCAGATAGCCGGCGCTGCCAACGAGTGCAACCAAATGATCGTATTGGCTGTAGGTGCGCGCCGGCGAGCCTAGTTCAAGCACGCGTGTGCCGTCTTCGACCGACACCGCGGCGCGCTCGGGGTCCGGGATCTGTTCGCCGTGAATGTTGGTGACCAGGTTTCCGAATCGGTCCTGGTGGAGCACCCGTCCGCGCAAGACGCCGTCAGCTTCGGCGGCGCGGTCGAGATCGAGCCGGCGCGGATCGGCAAAGGGGCGCCCCATCTGCAAAAGCAATGGCCGCATTTCGTCATCGCCGGCCAGTGCCAGGCGGGCGGCGACCGGGGCGAAAACGTCGCGTCCGTGGAACGTGTTGGACACCCGAGCTCGCCAAAAATCGGGATTGGTCAGTTCGAAGAATTCGGCCTTAACACCTTCGGCCGTCGCGGCCCGCGCCTGCGGCCACAGGATCCCGTTGTCGGGCCCCACCAGGATTGCCCGCGGGGTGACCAGGACCAAGGCGGCCCGTTCTCCGCCCACTCCGGGGTCTACAACCGCGACAACGATCGCTCCGCAGGGCAGCACCGGCAGGGTCGTCTCGAGCAGGAACGCCCCGTGGGCGATATCGTGCGGGCGGACCGAATGTGAAATGTCGAAGGTCGACGCATCCGGAGCGATCCCAGCCAGGACCGCCTTCATCTGGGCTACGTATGTGTCCTCTAGGCCGAAATCGGTCAGCAGGGCGATGGGACGGGTCATCACGCCCGCCCGATTCCGGCGGCGGCTGCGATGCCGTAGGCGGACCGGGCCGCCCGCACGCCGTGGCGGATGGCGGCAGCGAGGGCGTCGGCGGCCAGGGCGCCGACCAGGTCGGAACGGGCCCTGACCAGGGGGTCTCCGCAGGCGGCGGCGAAAACGGTATCGCCATCGGATACGGTGTGAGTCGGGCGGATGGCCCGCGCCATGCCGTCGTGGGCCATTCGCGCGACCTGAGTGGCGCCCAGTTTGTCCAGGTCGGCGTTGCAGACCACCGCCGCTATGACGGTGTTGCCGAAACCCTCGTCCATCAGTTGATAGGACCGCTCCGGTTCGGCGACTTTGCCCCCGACGAGAAGGCCCGCCAACGGCGCTCCATCCTCGTCGACGACCGTGCCCAGCGGATTGACCGCCGCCAGCGCCCCGACCAGCAGCGGGCCGCGCTCGATCAGGGCCGCGCCCAGGCCGGACTTGGTGCCGTTCGGACCCGGTCCGGCGGTCACTCCGGTGCCGGCTCCCACGTTGCCGCACTCGAACCCTGCCTCGCCGGCCGACCTCAAGGCGGCCGCACCCTCGGCCGGCCCCGGCCAGACGGGGTCGCCGGTGGCCAGGTCGAATACCACCGCGGCCGGGACGATCGGGACCGGGCCGGCCGGAGTGGGGTGGCCGCGCCCTTCGGTGCGGAGCTGGTCGGCTATCCCGCTGGCGGCGGACAGGCCCAGCGCGCTGCCGCCGCAGAGGACGAGCGCGTCGATCCGGTCGACCCTGCATTGGGGGGCCAACAGGGCAATCTCGCGGGTGCCCGGCGAAGAGCCGCGGACGTCCACTCCGGCCACGGCCGGGGGATCGAACGAGAGCACCGTGCAGCCGGTGCCGGCTGGAATATCGGTGTAGTGCCCCACCCGCAGACCGGCGAACCGGGCGAATCCGCTCCCGCCCGGGGTCAGGACCGGGAGCCGACCGGTACCCTCAGGCAACGCCTTCCCCGATTAGTTCGTCGACCCGGCGGCGCAGCGCGGTTTCGGCGTCGATTCCAAGTTCATCGCCTTCGGCGACCAATTCGTAGATGCGGTCGGCCAGCGCCGCCGCCGCGGCCTTAGAACCGCCCGGTACGTCGCCCGGCTCCGGACCGCCGCGGGCCCGGGCGATCTGCTCGCGGGCGTATTTGAGCGCGGGCAGGTACCCGGGTATGGGTTGGACCTGGGAAGTGGGTTTGCCGGACCGTTCCGCGGCCTTGACCGACTGCCAGATTTCAACCGCCTCGGCCGGGTCGCGCGCCTGTTCCTCGCCGAATACATGCGGGTGACGGCGCACCAGCTTGGCGTTGAGCTGCGAAATCACCCCGGCCACGTCGAATTTGCCGGATTCGGCCGCAATCTGTGCCTGCATGAGGATGAGCAGCAGCAGGTCGCCCAGTTCTTCGGGCAGTCCGTCCAGATCGGCGGTGCCGGCAGAGGCGACTTCATAAGCCTCTTCGATCACGTACTGTCCCATGTCCGGGATGCGGAGCGCGCGGTCCCAGGGACATCCGTCCTCAGAGCGCAGCACCGCCACCAATTCCAGGGTTTCCCCCAGAAGCTCAAGGGCGCGGCGTTGCGGGCCCGATTCGGATTCGGGAGTGGTCAATCAATCTCCGATTCGGTGGGCGCGGATGCGGCGGCCCGCAAGGAATGCCGCTCGGTCAATTTTGGCAATCTGCCCGGCCAAATCGAACCAGGAACGGCGCCGAAGAACTTAGAATCCGCCGCATGTTCGACTTGCGCAAGACACCGCTGCACCGCCACCATCTGGCGGCCGGCGCGCGCATGGTCGACTTCGCCGGCTGGAGCATGCCGGTCCAGTACGAGGGCCTGATCGCCGAGCACCGCGCGGTGCGCGAGTCCTGCGGGATGTTCGACGTTTCACACATGGGGGAATTCCTGGTGGAGGGACCCGGGGCCGGGGACCTGCTGCAGCACCACTTCTCCAACGACGTCGCCCGGTTGGGCGATGGCCGATCGCAGTACACGTTGCTGCTAAACGAGACCGGCGGGGTCGTGGATGACGCCATGATCTACCGATGGTCGGATGATCGCTACCTGGTAGTGGTCAACGCCGCGAACCGCGAGTCCGACTGGGAGACGCTATGCAAGCCAGGGTTCGATGTCGCGTTGCGCGACATCACCTTCGATTGCTCGCTCCTGGCGGTGCAGGGGCCCAAAACCAACCAGTTGATCGAAGACCTGGCAGATTGCGATCTGGGTAGCATCCGACGCGCCGCGATCGTGGCCACCCGGATCGCCGGTCGGGAGTGCTGGCTGGCCCGGACCGGATACACGGGCGAGGACGGTTTCGAAATATTCCTCGAGGCGGGCGATGCCAGCGAGGTGTTTTCGGCGCTCTGTGACGCCGGGGTGGCCCTGGCCGGACTGGGCGCCCGCAACACGCTGCGGCTGGAGGCCGGCATGGCGCTGCACGGCCACGAGCTTTCCGCCGAAATCAATCCCTACGAGGCAAATCTGGGAGGGGTGGTCCGGCTCAATAAGGGTAAATTCACCGGCAGCGATCGACTTGCCCGGGTCAAATCAGAAGGGCCGAAGCGGCGCCTTTTCGGGCTCAAGATGGAGTCCAGGCAC
The DNA here is from genome assembly GCA_964465715.1 of uncultured Chloroflexota bacterium. Taxonomy (GTDB): domain Bacteria; phylum Chloroflexota; class UBA11872; order UBA11872; family VXNJ01; genus VXNJ01. Next base: position 72 of record CAYXKQ010000104.1, on the reverse strand, counting down.
GTTCCCCGCGATGGCTACGCGGTCAAGACCGGTACCGGGCCCGGCCAGGTCACATCGGGCACCTATTCGCCC
>CAYXKQ010000103.1:0-6179 GCA_964465715.1 uncultured Chloroflexota bacterium | reverse complement strand
AGTTCGAGGGCTATCGGGGCCATGATCACGACCGCCGAGGCGTTGGCGACCGCCTGGGTGAGCAATGCCGTGGCCAGGAAGATGACCGCCACCAGGGCATAGGGCCCGGCCCCGGCCGCCAGGGTGGCGATCTGGTCGGCCAGTGCCCCGGCCACGCCGGTCGACTGCATCGCCGAGCCGATCGGGATCATCGCCCCGATGAGTACCGGCAGGCGCCAGTCGATCGCCTCGTACAGGCGCTGGGAGGAGATGACTTTCAGCGCCAGCAGGGCCAGGATTCCGCCCAGCACCGCGACCGCGATGTGAGTAAGGCCCAGCGCGGCAACCGTAACCACTCCGGCCAGCACCAGCAGCGCCCGGACCGCGGTCGGATTGACATTTTCGTGGTGATCGGTGCGTTGCCGCATCAACAGGAAATGGTCGTCGCCGGCCAGGGCGCTCAGACCCTCGCGGGGGAGCTGAACCAGCAGCACGTCGCCGGTTCGGATCCGGGTTCGGGCAAGGTTCGTTGTCATCCGTCGACCGTGCCGCCAGATTCCCAGGACCAGCCCGCCGTAGCGACTTCCAAAGGCGTAGTCGGTGAGCGTGTTTACGTTTGCTTCGAACCACGGCGTGGCGACCAGCTCGGAGACCACGGTCGTCTCATCGGGCCCGAGGGCGCCGCCTGCAGTTCGGGCATATTCGATGCCGTCCAACTGAGCCAGACGCATCACGTCTTCGTATTCGCCCGATATGACCAGCGAGTCGCCAATAAAAACCTGGTCCCGGGGAGAAACCGTGCGCAGGCGCTGCCCGCCGCGGCGGATTTCCAGCACCGAAACGTCGTAGCGGGCGCGCCAGGCCAATTCCATTAGCGTGGAGCCGGGCCTCTCAAATTTCCCGTTTACCTTCAGGATGAAGAGGAAATCGCGGGCCTGCTCTACGCGCGCTGCCTCTCCCTGGGCCGGCCGGTCGGGCAAAAGGTGCCGCCCGACAAAGACGAAGTAGATCATCCCGGTGGCCATCACCGCCAGGCCGGTGGGGGCGTAATCGAACATCCGCAGGCTGCCGGCGCCGGATTCGGCCAGCAGGTCGGCGGCGATGATGTTGGGCGGCGTCCCGATAAGGGTGGCCAGTCCGCCCAGCAGCGAACCGAACGAAAGCGGCATCATCAGCTTCAGGGCCGAAATATTGGCGGTGCGGGCCAGCCGGTTGACCGCCGGCAGCAGGATCAGGCTGGCGGCGATGTTGTTGATGAATGCCGACATTGCCCCGACGGTCGACATGATCAGCAGCGTGAGCGCGGATTGCGATGACCCGGTGATTCGGAAAAGGGCCCGCGCGATGGCCTGCGGCACGCCGGCGTCGGATATGGCCGATGAGAGCACGAAGAAAGCCACCACCGTCACCACCGCCGGATGGGCGAATCCGGTCAGCGCCGAGGTGACGTCGACGACCCCGGCGGCGGCCAGCACGACCAGACCCAGCACCGCCACCACGTCGGGTCGCAGCTTTTCGGTCGCAAACAGTACCACCAGCCCCGCCAGGACGGCGGTGGTTATCCAGGCCGGCGCCCCGAGTTCAGCCACGGGCCCACTGCGGGCCGGACGCCCTAACCGTTGCTGTCCACCTCGGCCCCGGCCCAGGCGGTGATGAATTCACGCACCAGTTCGGCGTCGACTTCGTTCATGCGCAACCGGGCTCCCCAGGCGGTCAGGTGGATGTGGGCGGTGGCGGCGGCCCGGTAGGGGGCCAGGATTACGGGGTAGTCGGAGGCCTGGTCGACGATCCCCTCCAGCTGCTCGATCATCTGGGCGCAAATCGTGGCCGCCGGCGCGCAGCTGTATTGCACAAGGACCGTGCCCTCGGCGAGCGCTGCCACTTGGTCCAGGTTGGCTATTTCGGTGGTGTAAACCCCAGGCGGCGGGGCGGTCTCGGCACGGGCCCCCGAAGTGGGCGGGATTGTCAGGTACGGGTCGTGCAGGCTCCCGGCCGGAACCACCACCGCCGGCGCCGTGTCGGGGCGGTCGCCCGGCGGGCCCTCCAGCAGGGCGTTGATGGCCATGAACTCAAACGGTATGAGGACCACCATCAACACCGCCAGCACGACGATCCGCTTCTGCCGGAATGGATTGAATCCGCCCCCGCCGGTTTTGGGGGCCCGACGGGTCGGGGCTTGCCGGGGTTCCTGCCGGGGCGCGTCCGCGGGGGCGCGACGGCGACGGCGACGCGAACTCATCTGGGCGGTCCGGATACCTCTCAAGAGAATGGAATGAGCCCGCGGCCGGGGGACGGGGCAATTCTGGCAGCACCGGTCCGGATCAGGCCACAATCCGGCGTCCCCGCCCACCTTTCTATAATTTGCCCAGAACGGTCGCAGGACCGTCCCGCCCGAAGCAACCTAGGAAATTCACGACCATTCCGGGCGGAGCCCAATAGCGGCCAAGTATCACAGCACCCATACAGAGGAACCAGCTTGCCATACACCGGCAGCAAGCAGGACGCAATCGAAACCCTGCAAAATCACGAGTTCGACACCGGTTCGACTGAAGTCCAGATCGGCGTCCTGACCACCCGCATCGTGCATCTGACCGAGCACCTGCGTGAGCACAAACACGATCACCACTCGCGCCGGGGCCTGCTCAAGCTGGTCGGCAAACGCGGATCGTTGCTCAGGTACCTGCGTGAGAAAAACCCGGATCGCTACAGCCAAGTCGTGACCACGCTGGAGTTGCGCAGATAGAAGCGTCCCGCACGGACGAGTGTTTAACCAGATTAGAAGTTGGAATCGCCAAGCCCGAAGCCGCGTCAGCCGCGTTTACGCCGATCGAGCCCGAAGGTCACAACTGCCCGGACGAAGCGCCTTGCCACGATCCGGGCCGCGTACCCACATCACCTGACCGCCGAACCAGGCGGCCTACACCGAAAGCCAGAGGCAACCCCGGAAATTTACTAGCAAACGAAGCCCGCCCGCACCACCCCGGATCCCAAAGCGACCGAATCGGCCCGACCATTTTGAAAGCAGGCAAGCGTGCGGACCTGGCGGCTGATCCCTGCGGGGACGGTCTGGATCCGAACCATCACAGATGCAACGTACCAAATCAATTGAGATGAGTGCCTTGAAACACGAACTATCAACCAAGCTAGGCGGAGAAGAGCTCCGCTTGGAGAACGGCCAGTTGGCCCTGCAGGCCGACGGCGCGATCCTGCTCAGCTACGGCGATCTACGCCTGCTGTGCACGGTCTGCATGAAAAACAGCCCGCGCGAGGGCCTCGACTTCTTCCCGCTCTCGTGCGACTTTGAAGAAAAGTCCTACTCGGTCGGTCACATCCCGGGATCGGTCCTGCGCCGCGAGGGGCGTCCGCCCGACAGCGCGACCCTGACCGCCCGCCTCACCGACCGCCCGCTGCGCCCGCTCTTTCCCAAGGGCATGCGCAACGACGTCCAGGTCATCAACACCCTGCTGGCCACGGACAAGGACAACGAGGCCGACGTGCTGGGGATCGTCGGCGCAAGCGCCGCGCTGCATATTTCCCGCATACCCTTCGGCGGCCCGATCGGGGCGGTTCGGGTCGGATACGACGGTGAGAACTTCGTCGTAAACCCGACGCGATCGTTCCTGGCCGAGAACCCGGCACTTGACCTGGTGGTGGCCTCCACCGCCAAGGGAGTGGTGATGATCGAGGCCGGCGCTTCGCAGCTGCCGGAGGACGCGATCGAAGCCGCAATCGAATTCGGACACGAACACAACCAGGAGCTGATCGCGCTTCAGGAAGAGTTGCGCGAGCTCTGCGGGGTTGAGAAGGCCGAACCGATCATCGCCGGCGTTTTCGAAGGCGCCGAAGAGGCGGTCACCGCGGCGGTCGGGTCCGACCTGGCGGCGGCGGTCCGCGTCACCACCGAGCCCGAGCGGGGCGAGGCGGTAGCGGCCGCGCGCGAAGCCGCCGACGCCGCGCTCGAGGATTCGGACTTTGAGCCCGAAGCGGTAGCGGCCGGATTCGAATCCGCGCTCAAGGCCGCCACCCGGGCCGCGATCTTGGACGACCAGCTGCGCCCCGACGGGCGCGCCCCGGGCCAGCTGCGGGAACTCTCCGCCGATGTCGGAATCCTGCCGCGGGTGCACGGTACCGGATTGTTCCAGCGGGGCTTGACCCAGTGTCTGAACATCGTGACCCTGGGCAACGCCCGCTCGGTGCAGCGCATTGGCCTGGACAACCTCGACTGGCAGGAGTCCAAGCGCTACATGCACCACTACTACATGCCCCCGTTCGCGTCCGGCGAAGCATATCCGCTGCGCGGTCCGCGACGGCGCGAGATCGGGCATGGCTACCTGGCCGAACGCGCCATCACGCCGGTGTTGCCGGATGAATCCGAATTCCCGTACGTGATCCGGACCGTCTCCGAGATCCTTTCCTCGAACGGCTCGACTTCGATGGCCGCCACCACCGCTTCGGCGTTGGCGCTGATGGACGCCGGGGTGCCGCTGAAGGCCCCGGTGACCGGTATCTCGATCGGACTCATATCCGACGGCGACGGCCGGCACGAGATCCTCACCGACATCCAGGGCGCCGAGGACCACTTCGGCGACATGGACTTCAAGGTCGCCGGCTCGGCCGAGGGTGTAACCGCGATCCAGCTGGACATCAAACTCGATCACATTCCGCTCTCGATCATCGGGCCGGTACTGGCGCGCGGCCGCGAAGCCAGGATGGAAATCCTCGAGGTGATGCAGGCCGCGATCGACCAGCCGCGTGATTCGGTGAACACCTGGGCGCCCAAGATTGAGATCCACAAGATCGATCCGACCAAGATCGGCGAGGTGATCGGGCCCGGCGGCAAGGTAATCCGCAAGCTCGAAGAACTCACCGGCGCCTCGATCGATATCGCCGAGGACGGTACCCTGACGGTGGCCGCACCCGACCGCGAGCAGGCTGAAAAGACTATCGCGATGATTCGCGACATCATCGGCGACATCGAACTCGGGCGGGTCGTCTCCGGACCGGTAGAACGCATCCTGCCGTTCGGCGCGTTCATTGAATTCGCGCCCGGCAAGCAGGGCATGATCCACATCTCGGAGCTGGCCGACTACCGCGTTGAGGAAGTCGAAGACGAGGTGTCGGTCGGTGACGTGATCGAGGCCAAGGTAATAGAAATCGACGATCTGGGCCGGATCAACCTGTCGCGCAAAGCGGTCCTGATGGGCGATGACTACACCGGTTACCGTCCACGCGGCGGCGGCGGCGGCCGACGCAATGGCGGACGCGACCGCGGAGGATTCCGTGACCGTGGCGGCGACCGCGGTGGACGCGGCGGATTCCGACGCGGCGGACGCGGCGGAGGATTCCGTGACCGTGGCGGCGACCGCGGTGGACGCGGAGGTTTCCGCGATGACTTTGGTGACCGTGGTGACCGTGGCGGCGACCGCGGTGGTCGAGGCGGTCGAGGCGGCGGCGGACGCGGATTCGACCGCAATCGTCCGCAACGACGCCGGAACTGGGACGATGACCGCGGCGGACGCGGCCGCGGACGCGACCGGGATCAAGGCCGCGGACGTGACCGCGACCGGAGCCGCGGACGTGAACCCGACTGGGAATTCATGGACTAACCGATGACCAGGGTCGCCGTCTCCGGGGCAGCCGGAAAAGTCGGTCGAGAGGTGGTCGCCGCATTGGCGGCCGCCCCCGACCTGGAGCTGGTCGGACTCTGTGACCTGGAACCGGTACCGGAGGTAATCGCTCCCGAGATTGGTGCCGACTGCCGAGGCCGCGAACTGGACCGGGTGCTGGCCGCCTCCGGTGCTGAGGTGGTGGTCGATTTCACCAATGCCGCCGCCGGTTCCGGCCATCTGCTCGCCGCCGCCGCCGCCGGCGTTAGCCCGGTGGTGGGCACGACCGGTTTCTCCGACGAACAGGTAGGCGCCCTAGGTGCCGCCGTCGCCGGAGCCGGCATAGGGGGTTTTCTGGCACCCAACTTTGCAATTGGCGCGGTCCTGCAGATGCAGATGTGCGCCCTGGCGGCGCGACACTTTGACACTGTCGAGGTAATCGAGCTGCACCACGACCAGAAGATTGACGCACCTTCGGGCACCGCCCTGGCGACCGCGCGCCGGATCGCTGAGGCGGCTGGAGGCGGCACGCGAGACGTGGGGACTGAGAAGTTCGCCGTCGCGGGCGTGCGGGGCGGCAACGTTGACGGGGTC
>CAYXKQ010000102.1:0-6253 GCA_964465715.1 uncultured Chloroflexota bacterium | reverse complement strand
TCGGTGTTGATGCTGCCCACAACCGCGATCGAGCGGTCCGAAAGGTTGTCAGGACCCAATCCGATCCCCCGTGCGGCGCCTGGTTTCTGATTGACGATATTCTCCGGCGATCCGGGGCCGGCCTCCAGGCCGGACAGACAGCCTGGCCGGGAACATTGATTCCCACCCGCCGCTGATGCCGGATCGAATTGCGGTGATACCCGGCCGGGCCGGCGGTGGGGCCTGGAGGCGTATTTCCTGGACGCTGCCGGTGCTCGGACTTACCCTGCTGGCGGTCTTTGCGGCCTGGCTGTTCACGCCCGAACCGCGAACGGCCGATCCGGCGACGATCCTGGATCCGGTTCCCGCGGCGCCGGTTGCCCCGGCGCTTTCACGGATCGAGGCCCTCCCACCGGATTGGCTGACCGATATTCCGGCGTCGATTCCCGATCCGGGCGCGCTGGTTCCGGACTGGCCCGACGACCAGCCGTTCTCGGCCCTGATTCTGGGAATCGACCGTCGGGGAGACGATCCCTCGGGACGCACCGACACGATGATCTGGCTGCGGGTTGATCCCGAAACCGATACCGCGATCGCGGTATCGGTGCCGCGCGACATCTGCGTGGCCAACTGCGCCGATGAACCGGTCCGCATAAACGCGGTCAAGGACCTGCACGGTCCGGAGGGTTTGAAACAGGAGGTCGCGCGCCTCCTCGATCAGCCGGTTGACTACTATCTGGCGGTCGAATTCCCGGGATTCGTCGAACTGGTGGACTTTTTCGGAGGGATCGACATCTACGTGGAGAAGGCGATACGCGACCAGACTTTCCCGGCCGCCGACGATTCGCGTTACGAGCACTTTTTTCTCGACCAGGGCGAGCACCACCTCGACGGGGCGACCGCCCTGAAATTCGTGCGCACGAGGTACCAGGACGGCGACTTCGGCAGGGTGCAGCGGCAGCAGCAATTCCTGCGCGCGGTTCGCGAGCAGTTCGTCACGCCGAATCTGATTGTGCAGGGACCGGCGCTGGCGGGCCGATTGGCGTCGACCTTCGAGACCGACTTCCCGCTCTTTTCGCTGCCGTCGCTGACCAAGCTGATCCTCGACGTCCCGCCGGGCGAAATCACCTCGGGCGTTATAGATTACGAGTTGGGAATGGTCGAGCCGGCCACCAGCGAAAACGGCGCCCAGGTGTTGCTGGCCTACCCGGAAGCGATCCAAAACTATGTGTCGGGCCTGATCGCGGACTCGGCCGCCGAACCGGCGAGCCCGCTCGATGCGCCTCCTCCCGCCCAGCGCCAGGAGCTCGAGCCATGAGTGACTCCGGATTCAATATCGCCGACCCCACCGCGCCGGCGGAGATCCTGGCGATCGGGACCGAAGTGGTGATCGGTCGAATCCAGGACACCAACTCTTCCTGGCTTGCCCAACGCCTCACCGAGGCCGGTGCTCGGGTGGAGCGGATAACCGCGGTGGCGGACGACCCCGGATTGTTGGAAAGCATGTGGCGCGACGCGATTGCCCGCCGCGCCAGCCTGGTGCTGGCCACCGGCGGCCTCGGCCCTACCCCCGATGACCTGACGGTGGAAGTTGCCGCCGCGGTGGCCGATGTCGAGGTTGTCCAGCACCCCGCGGTGATTGCCAGCTATCGCCGCCGCCGCGAACTCGCCGCGTCAGAGCCATTGCCGCCGCACCTTTACAAGATGTCGGCGGTCCCGTCCGGATCGGCCGTATTTGAAAACGGGCCCGGCTGGGCGCCGGCCTTTGCGATCCGGGTTGACGAAACGGTCTTAGCTTGCATGCCGGGCCCGCCCAGCGAGATGCAGTGGCTCTGGGAGGACGCATTGGGTCCCATGGCCGCGCGCTGGTTCGGAGGACGGACCGAGTCGGAGCGGGTCCTGGTGACGATGTTCGAATCGCAGGTCTCGCCCATTCTGGGGCTGGTGATGGATCGCCATGCCAACTCCTACCTGAAGGCCTACGTGGCATTGGGATCGCGAGACGTCGGGTTGCCGGTCGACGTGATCGTGCGGCGCGAGGCGGGCGGCTCGGAGTTGTCCGACGTCATGGACACCCTGCGGGGCCTGGTCGAAAGCGCCGGCGCCGAAATCCGGCCCTGGCCTTGAACAATTCTTCGGTTCGTTGCCTGAGCTGGTTCAGATTCCGCGCGTAACCCCGGAGATGACCATTTCCTGATCGGAAATGAGCAGCGTCCTGGTCTCGATCGGGATTCGCGGCAAGCCGGCATCGACCGTGGCTTCGATTGCCTCCACCACCAGATCGCGAAACCAGCCCGGGGCCGACAAAGCGCCCAGCCGGGCGCTGTCGATCGCCAATTGGCGAACTTCGTCCTCGATCCGCAACCGGGTCTTGACCGCGTACTCGAAATCCAGCCCGAGCATGTGCAGCCGTCCGCGGAAATCAATGCCATCGTCGGCAAGATAGGCTTCTCCGTCGGAAATCCCGAGCAGCGCCAGTCCGGGTTGGGACCAGTCGGCGTATTTGCTGAACATCTCCGGCTCGGAGATCTGCAGCAGGACCGGCTGCGACAGCCCGGTAAGCCGGGATTCAGCGATGGCCCGATTCACCGGTTCCAGCTTCTGGTCCAGGCGCCGCAAATCCAGACCGCTGCGGGCCAGCGAGGGATATCCTCCCTGATTCTCGAGCGGTCGCGACGCCAGGAAAACCACGACGGCCAGCGAGGCCATGAGGATTATCAGCAGCAGCGGTTTGGAGCGCACGAGATTCCCAGATGCCGGAGCGTCCCTAGAATGATCCCGCCGTTGCCGGGGCGGTCTCCGCAGGCCCGCCCAGGCAGCCCCGTCCAAGGCCGCTTAACAAAATCCGAGCAGTATGGAATTTTTCGTTCCTTTTCGCCATCTCTGGACCGGCCTGGGAATTCTTTACTACGACCTGCTGGCGCTGGCGCTGCGGGCTCACCTGCCCTGGCTGCTGTTCATGTTGCCGTGGTTCCTGTTGCTGGCGGCACTTCTGCTGAACACGCTGGGCAATCCGGACTTTGCCGAGGCGGTCCGCGAGACCAGCTTCCACCCCCTTGAATTGCTGGGCCTGCCGTTGATCACGGCGGTGACCATGGCCGCCGCCGGCCCCGCCACTGCAGCCCTCTACGATGTCACCTGGAAGCTGCACGATCAGCACCAGGACCCCAGCTGGCAGGGATTCATGCAGTCGCTGAGGACCTACTTCTGGCGCGGCTGGGCAATCGCCACGATTGACATCTGCGCTTTCTACGCCCTGGTCCTGGCTTTCTTCTTTTATTGGAATCAGGGTGAATTGATCACCCAGGTGGTGGCCGTGATGGTCACCTATCCGGTGATCTTCTGGTTTCTCATGCAACCCTTCCTGATGCCGGCGCTCACCCAGCTGGACGGGTCGGTCGTGCAGACCTTTCGCAATGCGGCGGTCCTGGCCGTCTCCAGTTTCTCGGTCACGATCGCGATGCTGATCGTCACCCTGATGGCGATCGCGGTCTCGCTGGTGCTCAATTTCCTGATCTTCCTGGCCGCCCCCACGGCTCTGGCAATCTGCGGGCAGCTCAGTTCCCGAATGCTGATTGAGCGGGCCCAAGGACGGACCTACTAGCTTCGCGGTGGCCAAGCGGCGTGGCTGATCTCCTCGCCCGCGATCTGACCGTCCACTTCCGGGCGTCCGGCCGGGGATCACCCTCTGACGAACCGGGACCGAGGATCGAAGCCGGCAACGTGGTGGCCCTCGACCACGTCGATCTGCAGATTGCGGACGGGAGCACGCTGGCTCTGATCGGACCTTCGGGCTGCGGCAAGACGACCCTGATAAGGGCGCTGGCCGGGCTCGTCAGTCCCGCCGCCGGAAGCATCTGGTTCGGCGAGCGTGAGGTCACCGAGCTGCCGCCGCGCGATCGCGACGTGGCGGTCGTATTTCAGGAGTACGCGCTATATCCGCACATGCCGAGCGGCGGGATCGTCTCATTCTTCTTTCAGATGCACCGACGCCGCCAGGAGATCCCGGAACGCATAGTCAGGGCCTGTGAAATCATGGGCCCGGGATTCGATGAGCTTTTGTCCCGCAAGCCGGGCGAACTCTCCGGCGGCGAGCAGCAGCGGGTTGCGATCGCGCGCTGCGTAATCCGCGATCCGGCGATGTTCCTGTTCGACGAACCGTTGGCCAATCTGGACGCGGGTTCGCGCGCCAAGGTCCGGATCGAAACCAAACGGCTGCTGCGCCGGTTCGGGACCACGGCCCTATACGTGACTCACGACCAGCGCGAAGCCGCCGCGATCGGCGACGAGATTGCGGTGATGGTCGGCGGTCGGATCATCCAGCGCGGCCCCTACCAGCAGCTGCGGCGTTATCCGGCCAATACCGTGGTGGCCGGGTTTGTGGGCCAGCCGCCGATGAACCTTTTCCCGGCGCGTGTGGTCCGGGGTTCGGTCCGCCTGGGGCAGTCCCGGGTTCCGCTCGGGCGGGCTCGAATCTCGATCCTGGAGGGCGAATCCGTAACCGTCGGCGTGCACCCCGACGAGTTGGAGGTCTGCACGCCCGCGGACGCCCTGGTGCATCTGGAAGCCGAGTCGGTGCAGCCGCGACCCGAGCAAAGGGCGTCGCTGGTGACCGGGCAAAGCCACGGCCGCGAATGCAGTGCGTTGGTGCCCATCTGGGCCGGCGTGGCGCCCGGCGACCTAATACCGCTGCGGACGGTTGAGGACCGCTGGACTCTTTTTGACCCGGAAGGCCGGTTGGTGCCATAGGCGCGGCGCGCGAAGACTTTACATAACATTGCTCCGCGGGGACGCGCCGCGGCCCTGGGAGCGGATATAATTTTGCACAGCACGGGCAACAGGCTGGAACGACCTTGGAGTGGGCTTTTGACAAGCCCACTTAAGTTGTTTTTGGCCCCAGTTGTGGAGGCCCAACCGAATAGCTGACGGAGGTCTGGACGGTGAAAAGCGAGTTCGAACTCGCCGCCGCGCAGATCGCCGCCGACAAGGGACTGACCATCGGTGACGTGATCGAGGCGGTCCGGGTTGCGGTCGAATCAGCCTACCTAGACCTGCCCGGTTCGCTCGAGGACATTTACGCCGAGGTCGACACCGAGGGGTCGTTCACCGTATTTGCGAACAAGACGGTGGTCGCCAAGGTCTCGGACCCCGACACGGAAATTGCGGTGGCCGGCGCGCGCGAACTGGATCCATCCGCCGACGTTGGCGGCGTGGTGCGAGTCGACGTGACCCCGACGGGTTTTTCACGCATCGCAGCCCAGAAAGCCGGTCAGGCGATGCGCGACACGCTGCGCGAGGCCGAGCGAATGCTGGTGCGCGATCTTTACACCGACCACGTCAACGAGCTGATGGTCGGCAAGATCGTTCGGATCGAAAACCGCGGCGCGATCCTGGAATTTGGACGCGCCGAGGCCCTGCTGCCGCCCTCCGAACAGATTTCCAGCGAAAGGCTCCGCCCCAATTCCTGGTTGCGGGTGCTGCTGCTGGAGGTGCGCGAGGTCGGCCGTGGGCCGCAATTGCTGGTATCGCGTCGACATCCCGATTTCGTGCGCAAGTTATTCGAACGCGAGGTCCCGGAGATTAACAACGGGGTCGTCAGCGTGGTCAACATCGCCCGCGACGCCGGGGTCCGCTCCAAGGTGGCGGTGCAGGCCATGCAGGAAGGCCTGGACCCGATCGGCACGTGCGTGGGCCTCCGCGGCTCGCGAATCCAGAACATCGTCCGGGACCTGGTTCCCGAAAAGGTGGAAATAGTCCAGTTCTCCGAGGATCCGGCGACGTACGTTGCCAACGCCCTTTCGCCGGCGCGATCGATGCGCGTCTTGATCGATCCCGAACAGAATCTCGCAGACGTCCAGGTTGCTTCGGATATGGTGTCGCTGGCGATCGGCCGCGAAGGCCAGAATTCGCGTTTGGCGGCACGCCTGACCGGCTGGCGGATAAACATACGGGACGCCGCCCAGCCCGACAAGTTGCGCTCCGAAGCCGCCCCCGATCCGGCCATTCTGCTCGGCGACGAAGACCTCGAGGATCTGGCTGAAATTCTGGGCCAGGATCTGAGTGACCTTGACGAACAGGAACCGCCGGAGGACCTGGATGCCCTGGCTGGCCCCGCCGGTGAAGCATTGGAACGCGGCGAGGCTTGATCGAATTCCAACACCGCCGTCCGTCGCCGATGACGCCGAAAGCTAGGACCTGAATGGCCCGCCGACGCGCCCGGCGCCGCCCGCCGGGAAGACGCCGCCCACCGCCGCGCAGCCCGGCCCCGGCCGCC
>CAYXKQ010000101.1:0-6303 GCA_964465715.1 uncultured Chloroflexota bacterium | reverse complement strand
TGGCCAGGAAGGTTGGCGAACGATTCGGGACCGACCTGATCGGCCCCGGCGGAGTGGACCGCCCGAAGCTCGGGGAACTGGTTTTTGCGGACCCCAAGGCGCTCGCCGAATTGGAGGCGATCGTGCACCCGGCGGTGTTCGAGGCGGTGGGTGCGGTCATAGCCAAGGCCTCGCCGGCGACGCCGCACGTTATCGAGGCCATCAAATTGGTCGAGGGCCGAAACGTCCGCCTGCTGGACGCCCTCTGGGTGCTGGATAGTCCGCGCCGCGAACAGATCGAGCGCCTGCGCCGGAGCCGCGAACTTTCCGCCAAGCAAGCCAGACTGCGGATCGGCGCCCAGTCGTCGGCCGCCGAAAAGCTGGAGTTGTTTCGGACCCGCCGACCGGGGAAACCGGCCCGGATTCTCTCCAACCGCGATTCGCCGGCGACGCTGGCAGAGTGCATCGATCGCGAATGGAAGCGGTTCCTCGCCTACTGCGCCGGGCAGTAGTCCTCGTCGGCCAGATCGGCGCCGGCCAGCCCGCCCAGCGCCCGGGCGGCGGATTCGGTGGCCAGGGCGTGATCGCCCACCACGAGGCTGACGCCGGGGCCGTCTAATTCGGCCAACGCGGTTCGCTGCTCCAGCCGCCAGCTAAAGCTCGCCGGACCGGACTCAAACAGCGAGCCTGCGCGACCGGCGTGATCGAGCCGGCCGCCGGCGACCAGGCCCTGCAACTGGTCGAAAAATTCTTGCGCCGCCGCCGGATCGGCGAATTCGGCCCGGTACATCAGGATCTCGGTCTCCCCGTTCCCGAGCAGCAGCAGATGGTCGTCGATCCAGCCGGCCGGTCCGCGCTCGCCCAACTCAATCTGCTCATCCAGCAGCACTCCGAGGACGAACTGGCCCAGGCTGCCGGCGGCCAGCGATTGCCAGCAGGGAAGCTCGGGCGCTGCAAATTCGGCGTCCGAACTGCCCTGCCAATCCGACCGGAGGCCCAGCGGGGTGATCTGGGCGGTCGTCCGCGGCAGCGCCAACGGATCGTAGAGCCCGTTGAGGCCCGTCAGCCCCGAATCCAGCAGGACCGCAAGAACGTACTCGGACCCGGCCAAATAGGGATAAGCAAGCAACTGCAGCACGAATTGGCCGGAACGCCCCAGGTCGGGCGGGGGAGCCGGTTCCTCTGACCGCAGGGCCAGCAGATCGACCTGCTCGGCGACCGCGGTGAAGCCGAATACGCTGGCATCACCCTCAATCAGGGCGCTCAAGGCCAGCTGGCGGTCAAGGTCCAATATGGGGACCGCCGCGCTGAGCGACTCGATATCGAAGTTGGTCTGCTGGAGGGCGTGAATGTACTCGTGGGCCAGGGTAACGAGCGCCTGATCGGATGCCGTGTCCCCGATCTGGGCGGGTTCGACCACGTAGAGTTCGTCCACCTCGGTCAGATAGAACCCGATGACCTGACCCGGCACGAGCGCAAGGTAGATCTCGTCGAGGCTCTGCCCTGAGGCCAGGACGCCGAGCAATTGCAACACGCGGTCGCGCCGCCAGACCTCCTCGGCGTCCTGGTCATCGAGCGCGGCAGCTATCTCTGCGGCGGCCTCAGCGGGACTGACGATTCGGGGTTCCAGAAACTGGCGGTCAAGGCCGCGGACCCTCTCCGCCGCCGCTGACGCCCGCCGCGCGTTTTCCCTCACGAATTGTTCAAATCCGGATTGCTCCGGTCCCGGCCCCGGATCGGCGGCGGGCGGATTTGCTGTTGCCGCCTGGAGCGGTGGCCCGGACCCCACCGGGGAAGGCTCGGCCGGCGCGGTCGCCAATTCCTGGCGGGAGGCATCGGCCGGGGTGGTTGGCGGCGTGGTCGCCACGGTCTGGGTCGCCGAGTCCGGTTGGCAGGCGACGAGGGCAAAGGCGACGATCAACGCCAGCGCCAGGAGCCCGGTCCGGATGCCGCCGGACGGGCGCGGCCCTTTATTTGCGAAGACGGTTGGCATTGGCCCGGATTATCGTAATCGGGAGGGGTCTTGCCCCGCGCGATCCAACCGACTGTGGGCGGCCGGCCCGATATCCCGGCTTCTGGGACCATGGCATTTAGCGACGCTTTCGCTCTATCGAGCCGGGCCGGCGGCGAGGCCGACCCGGAGTTGACGGCTGTCTGCGATCGCCTGGCGGCCGGCGGCTGGAGCAACCTGGTTCCGGATGTAATTCGGGCGGCGCCGCCGGCCGCAGCGCAGCATCGACGGGCGGCCGGGATAGCAAACTCTCTTCTTGGGGCCGATCACCTGATTCGCGATGTTGCCGCCGCCGACCCCGAAGTGATCAGGGCGCGAATCGCCGGGGCCTTGGTACTGATTGAGCACTGCTTCGATGAGTTGGGCGGTTGGGTGGCGCTGGTACTTGAGCGTTCGGGGCGGCATCGCAACGAACCCATCGGTTCCAGCAAATTCAATGCGCGACTGCAATTGTTGGACCCCGCCGCGGCCGGGCGGGTTGCGGCCTTGGCTGCCTGGGTGGCCACGGTGCGGCTGACCAGCGCGGCGCTAATGCAGCAGCAGGCGAAAACGCTGCGGCTGGAAACCGGCGAAATCCGGCTGCAGATCCCCCGCGCCGCCGGACCCGGGAGCGGCGACAGACCGATATCGGAGATCGGGCCGGAGTGGATTGCGAATCTGGCCGAACTTATTGGCGCGGTGTTCGCGTGCGGGGCGGCCCGACTGGAAAATCCCCGCGAACGCACCGCGGCCGATTTTGACTGGGACTGAACGGGATTGCCAAATCAACTAAAATCCGCTTTGCGTCGCCCAAATTTCCACCCCCGACGCCCCGCGTACGCCTGCGAGCGCCATGTCCACGATCATCGCTGAAATCGACCGCCAGTTCCTGCGCGACGACCTCCCGGATTTCGGGGTCGGCGACACCGTCCGGGTGCAAAGCCGGGTACGCGAAGGCCAGCGCGAACGCATCCAGGCGTTCGAGGGAGTTGTCATCAAAAGGCGCGGTGGCGGCTTGCAGGAGACATTCACGGTTCGCCGCATTTCCCACGCCGGGATTGGGGTCGAGCGCTGTTTCCACGTGCATTCGCCGGTAATCGATCGCATCGAAGTGGTCAGACGCGGACGGGTCCGTCGGGCCAAGCTCTACTACCTGCGCGATCGCAAGGGCCGGGCTGCCCGGGTCCGCGAGCCCGCGCGGCGCTGACGCCCGGGGCGGCCGTCCCGGGCACGCTGACGGCGCCGGCCAGGCAATAGCAGCCCGCCCGGCTCCATCTGGAGGATCCAAGCTGACCGGCGCGCGCCTGTATCCGGCGCTGGAGCTCGATCTTCTGTCGTCCGGGATCGACCTGGTGGCCGGAGTTGACGAGGTCGGACGTGGCGCCCTGGCCGGTCCGATATGCGCCGGTGCGGTCCTGCTGGACCGGCGATTGCTGAGCGACCCCGAGCGGCTGGCCGGAGTAACCGACTCCAAACAGGTCCCGGCCGGTCGACGACCGGACCTGAGCGACCGGATTTGGCGGCTGGCGCCGGTGGTGGCCCTGGGCTGGACTGAGGCCGCCGAAATCGATTCGCTGGGGGTGGTCGCGGCAACCCGCAAGGCGATGATTTCCGCGCTGACTCAACTGCGCCCTCGTCCGCAGGCGCTGATCAGCGATGCGGTGGACCTGAGCGGGCCTGCCGTCCCGGAGCGATTTATCGCAATCCCCCGCGCCGACACTTCCTGCCTCAGCGTGGCGGCCGCATCCATTTGCGCCAAGGTGGCGCGCGACGCGCACATGCGGCGCCTGGCCGGAAAGTTCGAGGCATACGGATTCGCGTCCAACGTCGGCTACGGAACCCGCCGGCACCTTGCGGCGCTGACCGCCCACGGACCCAGCAGCGAGCACCGCCTCACCTTTGCGCCCTGCCAGCACCAGCTGGATCTGGGTAGGCAGGATTGGGCATGAACGAAATCGCGGGACTTCTCGGCCAGCTGACCGACTGGATCCTGAGCTGGGGTCAGTCGCCGTTCGGGTGGGTGGCGCTGTTCCTGGTCGCGTTCTGGGACTCGAGCATCCTGCCGGTCCCGCCCGACGGCCTGATGATGGTGCTGATCCTCTCCAATCCCCTGTTTGCGGTTCCCCTGGCGGCCCTGGCGACGGTCGGGTCGCTGCTGGGGGCCTGGCTCGGCTACTGGATCGGCCTGGTCGGCGGGCGTCCGCTGGTGTATCGGATCGTTCCCGAGGCCCAGATTCGCTACGTGGAGCGAAAGTACCGCCAGAACGACACCCTGGCGCTGCTGCTGGCCTGCTTCACCCCGCTCCCCTATAAGGCTTTCGCGATCGGCGCCGGCGTCTGCCGGATCAACTTCAAGCGATTCATGCTGATCTCGTTGGTGGGCCGCGCCGGCCGGTTCCTGGCGGTGGCGCTGGCCTTGATGCTGCTGGGCGAGCGGGTGCGCGGGCTGGTCGAGGACTACACCGGACCGGTGGCGGTCGGGTTCGTGGCGGTGGTGGCGGTGGCGATCTTCGCGCTGGGTTGGTACAACGCCAGGGTCGCCGGGCGCGAAAGCTGACCGGGCGGAGGCAGTTTCTGCCGCTTCCCCCGATCAGAGCATCGGCAGCGGTTCGACCCGTTCGAGGTTCTTGACCGAGATCGCGGCCGCCACCTTTGAACTGATCGACTTGTAGGTGTCGATCAGCTGGTCGGAGCCAAATAGCGCCGCCGGCCGTCCTTCATCGCCGCCGCGGCGGATGGATTCGTCCAAGGGCAGCTCGCCGAAGAAGGGAATCTCGAGGTGTTCGGCCGCCCGCCGCGCGCCCCCGTGACCGAAGATCTCAATCCGCGAGCCGTCGACCGGGTTTTCGAACCAGGACATGTTCTCGATCAATCCCAGGACATCCACGCTGAGGCGCTCGAACATTGAGATCGCGCGCCGGACATCCTGCAGGGCGACGGCCTGCGGGGTGGAGACGATCACCGCGCCGGTCAGCGGGATCAGCTGCGCCAGCGAGAGCGACGCGTCGCCGGTGCCCGGGGGAAGATCGACGATCATGTAGTCGAGTTCGCCCCAGTCGACGTCGCCGATCAACTGCTTGAGGGCCCCCGCGATCATCGGCCCGCGCCAGATTACCGGGGTGTCTTCGTCGAGCATGAAGCCCAGCGACATCAACTTGACACCGTAGGACTCGATGGCCTGAATCTTGCCGCCGGAGGCGGTCGGGGATGCGCTGCTGCCCATCATCAGCGGGATGTTGGGACCGTAGACGTCGGCGTCCAGAAGCCCGACCGTGGCCCCCTGGCGGCGCAGCGCGACCGCGAGGTTGACCGAAGTCGTGCTTTTGCCGACTCCGCCCTTGCCGGACGCGACCGCGATGGCGTTCTTGACGCCGGGCAGCGATGCCGAGGGAGAGGAGCCGCGCGAGCCCACCTCGGCGGTCATTTCAATGTCGGCGTTGGCCACCCAGCCCAGCGTTGCCAGTCCGGCGCGGACACGGCTGTCGATCTCCCCGCGCAAGGGGCAGGCGGGGGTCGTCAGAACCACCGTGAGCGAAACGTCATCGCCGGTGACCTTCACGTCCCGGACCATGTTCAGAGTTACCAGATCCTTGTGGATCTCCGGGTCGTAGACCCCGCGCATGGCGTCAATCACCTGGTCGATTCGGTCTTGATTGGCGTCGGCGGGCACGGTCACTGCTCGGGATTTATGAGGTTTTGGCGGTTGGTTCCGATTTTATTTGGTGGACGGTCGGTTCGGGAGTGCGGGGCGGCGCCGCTCGCTCAGCGGTTGGCAAACACCTCGTCGACGCTGCCGCTGTGGTGCCGGCGACGTACCCCGTCGCCCTCGAGCTCCAGGGAACCGTCCGGTCCAAGGTCGGTAACCAGCCCGGTACGGGACCGGCCGGCGTCGAGCAGGCGGATTCTGCGTCCCAGCAGGATGGAAAGCTCGACCCAGCGGCGGTGCTGCCGCGCGGCCGCCGCCGGCAGATCGGCCAGGTTGGCGTACAGGCCGGCCAGTACGTCGGCCGCCACCGCGGTGCGGTCGACCGGGCGCCCGAGCTGCCCGGAGGCCGAGGCCGCCGGGTAGGTCAGTCCGGGAAGGTCGCGGGGATCGTTGTTCAGGTTCGCCCCGATCCCGATCACCCAGCCGCCGCCGGCCGACTCGATCAGGATTCCGCCGGCCTTGGCGCCGGCGAGCATCACGTCGTTGGGCCACTTGATTCCAATCTCAACGCAGCCGCATCGGCACAGCGCCCGGCACAGCGCCAGGCAGGCGCTGCGGACCAGGTCGGCCGGCTCGTGCGGCGATCCGGGCAGCGCGTAACTCAGCGCCAGGCCCTGGGCGTAGGGGG
>CAYXKQ010000100.1:0-6311 GCA_964465715.1 uncultured Chloroflexota bacterium | reverse complement strand
GCGGCTGCGGCGAAGTTCCTTTTCCAAGACCCGGATCGCACGCCCGGCCGCCGTCTGCTCCGCGCCGCGCACGGTCTTCCCGGTTGCCGAGGACAGATCGCGTCCATCGAGGATGACCGCTACCGAAAACGTGGGCGCGTGTGCCGGTCCGCGGGTGCCGACCAATTCGTAGCGCGGTTGCTGGCGGAATTCTGACTGGGTCAACTGCTGGAGACGCGATTTATTGTCGGTGGGCAGTTGCCGCCCGCGCTCGCCGGATGCCCCGGCCTGGCCGTTTCGTCCCGGGATCTGCAGGGGCGGACCACCGGGAATATGGTGGTTGGTTCGCAGAAGTTCCTCGAAGAATGGCTCCAGCACGCGTTTGACCTGCCCCAGGCCGTAATCTGAATCCAGATAAATCGCCCCGACGATTGCTTCAAAGCTCCGGCCGGCGACCCCTTTCTGGTTTCGTTTCTTGGACAAGTCAAGTCCCGATCCGACCACCACATACCGGTAGAGTCCGATCTTCTCGGCCATCGCGGCCAGCGCCGTAAGGCTCACCAGGTCCTTGCGGACGTTGGTCATTTCACCTTCGTCCATGTTCGGAAAGCGTGCGTACAGGTCGTCGGTGGCGGCCAGATTCAGGGCCGAGTCGCCCAGGAATTCCATGCGTTCATAGGAGTCAAGACTGCTGAGATGACGGTCCTCGTTGATCGCCGAGCGATGGGTAACCGCGCGTCGCAGCAGACTTATGTCCTGGAACCGGTACCCGAGCTTGCGTTCCAGGGTCCCCAGTTCACCGCCGTTCGCCGATTCGCCCTCCACCCGGGACCGCCGGCGTGGGCGCGTCGAGGAGTGCTCGCGATCACGGACCGGGCGCGCCTGTGATGCTGCATTGCGCCCGGTCGGGCCGCGTGAGCTGCGTCGGGAGGCCCCGCGGCCACCGCGCGGACTCCCGCGTGAGCCGGCAGAGCTTCGCGAACTGGTGCTGCCGCGCGGGCTCCCGCGTGAGCCGGCAGAGCTTCGCGAACTGGTGCGGGGACGCCCGTCGCGCCGACTCGGGGGGCGCGACCTTCCCCGTTCTGGGGGAGCGGACGGCTCCGAAGCCGGATCCTCTTTGGCGGGACCGGCCAGGCCGATTGAGCGGAGCAGATTTTTCAGAGTCTCGTTGCCACCCGATCAGGCGTAGCGGGCGTCAGCCAGTGTCGATAAGTCTGGTTGCGCCCCTTGACCACGTCGAAGTAGATGTTCTGCATCTGGCGCGTAATCGGTCCGACTTCGCCATTGCCGATGGACCGGCCATCGAGATGGGAAACGGCGGAGATTTGGGCGCCGGTCCCGCACAGGAAGAGCTCGTCGCAGCTGTAGAGTTCGGTCCGGTCAATCGGCCTTTCAGCCGTGTCCAAACCGAGCTCCTTGGCGGCCAGCTCGATGACCGTTGCGCGGGTAATACCTTCGAGGATGTTCTCGGACACGGCCGGCGTTACAAGGTGGCCGTCACGAACGATGAACAGGTTTTCGCCGGTTCCCTCGCTGACGTGGCCGGCGGCGGTGAGCATGATCGCCTCGTCGTAACCGTTCTGCTCAGCCTCGGTCTTGGCCAGCGCTGAATTTATGTAAAGACCGGTGGCTTTCGAGCGCGCCGGGATCATGTTGTCGTCGATCCGGACCCAGGCCGATATACAGCACCTGATGGGCGCATTCACGTCCAGATAGTCGCCGAAGGGAGCGGCGAATAGGCAAAAGTCATCTTCCAGATTGTCGACCTGGCCGTCGGCGCCTCTCCGCACCATGCTTAGACCGATGGTGGTGGAGGCCTTGTAGACGATCGGCCGGACGTATACGTCGGTGGTGAACCCACAGCGCTGGATGATCTGCTGGGTGATTTCACAGAGCTCGTCGACCGTGTAGTCGAGCGTGAGCAAAAGCATCCGCGCCGAGCGGTGCAATCGTTCGAAGTGCTCGGGCAACCTGAACAGATGGACCTGTTCTTCCTCTTCGCTCCAGTACCCGCGAATCCCTTCGAAGCAACCGGTGCCGTAATTGAAGGCGTGGGTTCCAATGCTCACGCGCGCTTCTTCCAACGGAACAAACTCGCCCTTGAAAAAGGCCCAACTGTCAGCCAAAGTGAACTCGCCCGGATAGCGGTGAAATGTCGGCGGCGGCGCGATCTCATAAAAGACGGCGCGATTACTGGATGAAAAATTCTATCCCGGTACGGTCAACCAGGCGTTGGGCTTCATCGCGGCCAAATATCGCCCTGCTCATCAGGATCAGGTCGCCACGCAGATCGACCAGGTGCGCGAACTGCGTGAATCCCCACTTGCCGTACAGCTCCCGGGCGTAGCGATTGGGTTGATCCACGGCGATAACCAGTTCGCAACGGCCGTGCTCGCGGGCCAACCGGGACGCCCCCAGAATCAGGGCGAGCCCCATCCCGCGGCGCCGGCTGTCGGGATGCACGAAGAGGGTGTGTAGGTAGCACTGGACTCGGTCGTCGGAAAACTTGGGATCGCTGCCCCTGAACCGAATCCAGATCTGGCCCCTGATCCGCCCCTCGACCTCGCCGACGAGCACCTTCTGGACACCGCTGGCCACGTCGTCGAAGTAACGCCGCAGCAGGAATCGGCCGTCCGGCTGGGTGGTGGATTCCCACAAATTGGCCAGCTCCGGTAAATCGGTGCGGCGACCGACCCGGATTACGGCGGGCGAGGATTCCGACTCGGCCTCGGGCATCAGGAGTCCGGTCGCCAGTCCGATAGGCCCTTGGCGCCGCTGACTATGGCCAGGACCCTGGTGAGCGCATCCCGCTCCTGCGGGGTTATCGCCTCCTGGTTGAAGCGATAGTCGGCCTTGCGGACTATTTCATCAAGCAGATCGTAGAGTTCGCGCCAGCGCTCTACTTCACTGCCGGCAATCAGGTTGATTGCTGCGTCGTCGGCGGCCGAGGCGATCACCAGTTTCAGATGGGGAAGGCACAGCCCGTCGCCCTCCCGGTAGCGCTCGATGAGCATCTCGTCGTCGGCGTAATCGGCGAAAGTGGCCGCGTAGCGTCGTTCGGCCCTGAATTGCTCCACACAGACCGGGCACGGCTGCGGTTTGCGGAATACCCTGCCGCGGGGCAGCCGGCCGCGCCAGTCGCGCAGCAGCCGGAACAACCAGCCCGGCAGGCGGCGGTTGCGCGATTCCGGATCGTGGGCGTCAAGTTGCCGACCAAGGTTCTTGATGACGTCGGCGAAGGTGATCGACAGGCCCAGCGCGTCGCGCTGATCTGGCAATCGCCAGGCGTGGACGTTGCAGAAACCGTTGGCTTCGCGAACCCTCGCGCGGATGTCGACATCGGTGACGTTTTCGGAGCAGTAGACGGACAGGTAGTGGTCAGCAGTCCGCAGTCCCAGCCGACAAATGGGGCAGCCGTCTTCCAGCATGGCCTCGTATAGTTCGGCGAAGCTGGGTTCGCGGCTGCTAAAGCGCGGATCGGACCAGTCGATCTCGGGACGCTCGGGGCGGCGGCGCCCGGAGTAGTCGGTGAAGTAGGAGCGCGCTGCGATTGCGAATGCTCCGATCGGCTTAAAACCCGGCGACCGCCCGCTGCCGAACGGGACCGATGGGACGATTTCATAGACTCCATTTGATTCTCTCAAGTCCCCAAGACAGCGCGCCGACAGGCCACGGGCTAACCGACCGCAGGATCACAATATGGACAACGCCGCGCTGATGGACCAGATCTCCGCCGCCGACCTCTCCGAAGAGGCGCGCGCCGTGGCTATTGAGGTCGCCCGCGTGCTGGAACAACCAGAGCCGACCGCGGCCGAATCCTTCCAGGCGCGCGAATACCTGGGAAACCTGCTCTCCCTTCCCTGGTCGGAACCCGCGCCGCCACCCAGCGCCGACCCCGAGGAGATCGCCGCCGAAGTCGACATCGGCCAGTACTCTCCGCCCTTCAATCGCCGTCTGCTGGTCGACTGGATGCTCTCGGCGCACCGGGCCCAGTCCCCCGGTGCGGCCTTGTTGTGCGGCCCGCCCGGCAGCGGGCGTCGCAGCCTGGCCAGACGGGTCGCATCCGCGTTGGACTTGCCTGTGGCGACCATCGACCTGGTGGGCAGCGTGGGCGAATGCGACGTGCTGGGCGCGGGATCCTCGCAATCCCGCGGCGCGATCGGTTCGCTGGCCCGGGCACTGGCCGAAATCGGGAACCGGCGCGGAGTGATAGTGCTGGCCAACGTGCAGTGGGCGGTGGCCAACTGGCCCGATCGGGGCGCCCGGCTGCTGGCCCTGCTGGACGATGTCGAGGCCCGACGGAACTGGCGGGACCAGTACCTTGACGTCGGATTCGACCTGAGTCCGACCCTTTTCGTATTGACTGCCGACGGCAGCGCGCCGCTGCCGCCCGAGATCGCCGACCGGATGCTACTGGTCGACTGCCCGGGCTACACCCGCAGCCAGCGGTCCCGGATCGTGCAGACGCAACTGTGGGAAGAGATTAAGGCCCGCTACGACATCAACAGTCCGATCGCCCTGGGCGAGGACGCGGCCGAGGCATTGGTGACCGAGTACACGCCCGAGGCCGGGCTGGCAGCCACCAGCATCGCACTCTCGGAAATGGCGCGCCGGGTGGCCGCCGCGCCCGACGGGTCGGCGCCACCGCTGATCGATTCGGCCGGGCTCAGTCAGATGCTGGGCAAACCGCGCCGCTATTACCGCGACGAGGCCGGGTACGCCCGTCCCGGGGCCTGCCGCACCCTCCTGCTCGGACCGCACGGGGCCAATGTGCAGCTAGTCGAGGCCGTGCCGGTGCCGGGCGGCCGCTACTACCTGACGCCCGAAGGGACCGCGGCGCCGGTCAATAAAGCCTGCGACACCGCCTATTACTATGTGCGTTCGCGGATGACCGAACTTGACATTTCTGCGCGCCAGCTATTCGAATACGGATACAAGATCAACCACAATCTGGGCGCCTCCGACCTTGACGCCGAGACGCTTTCACTGGCCGCGCTGGTGGCCCTGATTTCGGCGCTGCGCGATCGTCCGATCGATCCGGAAACCGCGGTCGTGGGCGAGATGAACCAGAACGGGGTGCTGATGGGGGGACCGGGATTGGCGCACCGCCTGCTGGCCGCCCAGCGCGCCGGCATCCGCCGCGTGCTATTGCCCCGCGCCAACGCACCCGACATAGAGGAATTGCCGCCCGGCCTCGAGAACGATCTGACCCTGGTCATGGTCTCCGACGCCGACCAGGCTATTCGGGTGGCCCTGAGTTGATCCCCTGCGCCGGACCCGGCTGAGGCGGCAATGTTCGGCGTCGGTATAACCGAATTCCTGTTCATCCTGGCGATCGCCATGATCGTGCTTGGTCCGGACCGCCTTCCGGAGGCGATGGGGCAGCTCGGGAGGATGGTTCGCAAGGTCCGCACCTGGGCCTACGAGTTCAGGACCGAATTCGACGAGGAGATCCAATTGCTGCGCGGCGAGGTGGAAGCGCTGCAGCACGAAGCCGAGTTGACCCGACAGGAGTTGCAAGAGATCCACGCCGAGGTCGCCGCGACCGTCGGCGAGGCCCAGGAGGACCTGGACAGCGCCGCCCAGGACATTGCCGGCGAATTGGGGTCTGCCACGCAGGTGGCCGATGCACAGTTGGGCGACGCCGCCCACACCCTCACCCGCCCGGTCGCGGCCGCTTCCGCGGTCACGACCCCGAGTCCGGCGGCGGCGGCCGTCCCGCCAAGAACCACGCCGGCCCCGGCGGCTCCGGCGACCGGACTGCCTTTTGCCGCCGAATCCCCGGGTGATGCCATGGCGAGTGCGATCTCGCAGGCGTTTTCGGCCGCCAACGGCGGTGTACAGGATCCCCCGGCCGGGGTGCCGGACGCGGCCCGCTGGCAGAGCCCGGCTGGCGGCGAACCGGAAATTCCGCGGGAAGGGGCGACTATGGCCCGCTTCTCGCCCGAGAGCGGACAGTACGCCGCGCTGCTGCGGGCCGCCGCTGGGGCCGGCCCCGAATCGCTCGCTGCGGGACGCGAAGCCTTGGGTCGCCGGGGCCGTGAGGACGCGGGCGAGCTGGCTGACTACGCGGGAAAGGGGCCGATGGCCGCGGCCCTGCTCTGGACCGCGAGCATGCAGGCGCACGTTGACGGCGACTCGATCAAGGTTGAACGCCGCGATTCGGGCGGCCAGATCCGGGTTGCCGTTTCCCTGACCCGCGACCCGTTCGGCCTCGAGCGCCCCATCGACGCCCCGGCTGCCCGTCTGGCCCGCCATTACGACCGGGCGTTTTTCGCCGGCCTGGGGGTGGACATGGAAGTCGGATCGCTGCTGGCCGAGGGCGCCGAGCA
>CAYXKQ010000099.1:5542-6455 GCA_964465715.1 uncultured Chloroflexota bacterium | reverse complement strand
CTGATCTACGCCCAGAGCTATTCGATGGTCAAGTACCTGGTGGACCTGTACGGCATCCAGGATCTACGCACCATGCTTGAGGCCCTGTCCGCGGGAAACACTGAGGATGAAGCCCTGTTGGCGGCCTACGGAATCGACGCCTTCTCGCTGGAAAGCCAGTGGCGCCAGTTCCTGGAAGCCGATCTCGCGTCCGGTAGCGAGGAGAACCGGCTGGCGGGAGCGCCGGTGGCTCCTACGGGCCCCGGCGATGAACCCGATCCGCAGCTGGCGCTGGAGGATGTCACCGAGGATGCCGGCATCACCCCCGCCGACACTTTGATCGGCAGTCCCGAGTTGCCACCCGCCGATGCCGGCACGCGAGCGTTTATCGCCATTACCGGTCTGACCGTCATCGCGCTATTCGGACTCACCGGCTACCTGGCCTACCGCCGCTCGGCGTCGCGGCCGGCATTGGTGGCCGCCGCGGCCGCCGAGCCACCGCCATTCGCGTTGGGTCTCCCGGGCGCCGAAGCCGGCCGCGGCCGGCCGAAGACCCCACCGACCAGACCGCACGCGGCGCCACCGAGCGAATTGGCTCGCCTGGGACGAGCCCGCACCGGCGGCTTTGGGTTCAATCGCTTCGAGCAGCTGACCAAGGTGCGACCCGAACGATTTGCCGGCAAGCGCCGACCGCACCTGCGGCGCTTCCGGGGCGGGCGTTCGTAACCGCCACACGAGGGGCAGATACTCCATGCCGTTGCCAGAGCCGAGCTTCTCGATTGGGGTGGAAGAAGAGTACATGCTGGTCGATCTCGGGTCTCGCGACCTGGTCGCCGAGCCGCCGCCGGAGTTGACCACCGCGCTCGAGGATCAACTAGGCAATCAATTCAGCCGCGAGCTTCTGCGGACGCAGATCGAAGTGGGTACGAAAGTC
>CAYXKQ010000099.1:0-5532 GCA_964465715.1 uncultured Chloroflexota bacterium | reverse complement strand
GACCTGGCACGACTGCGTGGGACCGTGGCCTCCATCGCCGGCGAGTTTGCGATGGCACCGATAGCTTCGTCGACGCACCCGTTCGCCAACTGGCGCATGCAGAAGGTCACCGACCGCGAGCGGTACCAGACGCTGGGCGACGATCTACAGGTGGTCGCTTCGCGGGCGCTGATCGGCGGCATGCACGTGCACGTGGGTATCGAGGACGATGATCTGCGCATAGACCTGCTCAATCAATTGACCTATTTCCTGCCACATCTACTGGCGGCCAGCACGTCCTCGCCGTTCTGGGAAGGCGAGTTGACCGGCCTGATGTCATACCGCACCAGCGTCTTTTCCGAACTCCCCCGCACCGGTCCGCCGGAGCACTTCGAGAGCTTTGCCGATTACCTGCAAACCGTGGCGGTCCTTAAGGACGTGGGCCTCATTGAAGACGCATCCAAGATCTGGTGGGATGCCCGGCTCAGCAAGAGTTTCCCGACGATCGAATTGCGCGCTACCGACATCTGCACCGACCTTGACGATGCGATCTGCCTGGCCGCCGTTTATCGCTGCGTCTTGCGAATGCTCACCCGGCTGCGGCGAGCCAACCAGCGCTGGCGGCGCTACTCGCCCTTGCTGATCCGCGAAAACCGCTGGCGCGCGCAGCGATATGGCATTGATGCTGGACTTGTGGACTTCGGACAGGGAGAGATCAAGTCTTTTCCAGACCTGTGCGAAGAACTGCTCGAGCTGATCGCGCCCGATGCCGAGTATTTTGAGTGCATGAGCGAGGTGGAACACCTGCGCACGATTGTTGATCGGGGCACCAGTGCGCACCGGCAGATCGATGTGTATCGGGCAGCCCTGGCAAACGGGGACTCGGACGAGGTCGCCTATTCCCGGATCGTCGATCACCTGGTGGCCACGACTGCGGCCGGCCTGGAATCGCGCCGCCATCGCGACCCGTCCGTTGCGGACCGTAAATGACTGAGCGCGACGTGAACGACCCTGAACCGGTCCGACCGAACGCCGCCGGCGAACCGGATACGGCGCCAGCGGACGCCGGCCGCACACCGGATTCGGAACCGCCCACGGCAGCCAGCGAGCTTGAGTCACGCCAGCTGGCCGACGCCCTCTACGGAGTCGGGCGCACCCCGATCATCGTCGCCCGCAACGTCAACTACCGTTACCCGGCCGGCGAGCTGGCGCTGCGCACGCTCAATCTGACAATCCGACGCGGCGAGTTCGTATTCCTGGTCGGATCGTCCGGTGCCGGCAAGACGACCCTGATCCATCTCCTCAACCGCGACCTGGTGCCCAGCAGCGGGTCGATTTACATCGACGGGGTAAATACCGCCCGGCTGGCCCGTTCCGAGATCCCGCGGCTGCGGCGCCGGGTCGGGGTGATTTTCCAGGACTACAAGTTGCTCACCAGGTACACGGTCGGCGAAAACGTGGCCTTCGCGCTGCGCGTAACCGGCGGATACGACGGCGCCGCCCAGCGCCGGGTGCGTGAAGCACTGGCGACGGTATCGCTGGCCGACCGGGCCAACGACTACCCGTTTCAACTCTCCGGCGGCGAGCAGCAGCGGGTCGCGATTGCGCGCTGCCTGGTCACCAAGCCCCCGATCGTGATCGCCGACGAGCCGACCGGCAACCTGGATCCGGAAATCGCGCGCGAGACTATTTCGCTGCTCCTGCGCATTTCCGAACTTGGAACGACAGTGATTGTCGCCACCCACAACCGCGAGCTGGTCAACAGTCTGCGGCAACGGGTGATTGAACTCGCCGGCGGCCGGCTGGCCCGCGACGAGATTCGCGCCGGCTACGCCGCCGATCAGCTGGATTCTGAGGGATTCACTGCCACGCGACCTTCGACCGAAGAACCGCCAGATGACTAGCGTACATACCCTGCAGTACGTATTCGCGGCCGCGTTCGCTTCGATGTGGCGGAACCGGCTGACCACCGTGGCGGCGATCGTCACCACGACGGTCATGCTGCTGGTGTTTGGCCTTTTTCTGGCCGCCAACGACACCCTGGAGCGGATGGTCGACGCTCTGGGTCGACGCACCAACATGGTCGTCTACCTGCGCGATGACGCTTCTCCCGTCTGGATCTCGCAGACTATCGCGGACTTCCATTCCCGCCCAGACGTCGCTGAGGTCATCTTCGTCACCAAGGAGCAGGCGGCCGACGACCTGCGGGCATCGCTTTCCGAACTGGGCGAGGTGCTCGACGTGATCGGGCAGAACCCCCTTCCGGCATCCATCGAGGTGCGCATGGAGGATCCGGTCAACATCCTGGAACTGGCCGAGGCGCTGCGCCAGGAGACCGATCAGATAGAGGAGGTGCTGGTCAGGGCGGACGTGATCGAGCGCCTGCTGAATGCCTCTCAGCTGATAACCATCGGTGGGGGATTGATGATCGCCCTGCTGGCCCTGGTGGCGCTGCTGGTGATCGTGAACACGATCAGATTGGCGGTGCACTCGCGCCGCGAGGAAATCGAAGTCATGAAACTGCTCGGGGCCACCGACTGGTTCGTGCGCGGACCGTTCCTCATCGAAGGCGCCGTCATCGGCCTGATCGGATCGGTTGTGGCGGCGTTCCTGACCCTGGTCATCTACATAAGGTTGGTGCCGGTCGTCAATTCGCTGATCTCCTTCCTGCCGGTCCGAACCGCCGCTTTGTTCTGGGTGAATCTGGCCCTGTTCATCGTGCTCATGGGCCTAATAATCGGCACTCTGGGATCGTATTTCTCGGTTCGCAACGCGCAGATGTAGCGTGATATTGTTCAGCAACGTTTCCAAGTCGTACGGGCGTTCGCGCAATGTCCTCGAGGACATCAACCTGCTGATCGCCCGCAACGAGTTCGTATTCCTGATCGGCGCCAACGGGGCCGGTAAGTCGACCCTGCTCAAGCTCGCCACGCTGCAGGAGGAACCAAGCTCCGGGACCCTGATCATCGGGTCGCAGCGCGTGGACCGGCTGAATTCGAAAGGGCGCGCCCGGTTGCGCCGGCGGCTGGGAATAATCCCGCAGCAGAATCGGCTTTTCTACGACCGCACCGCCTATGCGAACGTGGCGTTGCCCCTGCAGGTGACGGGCGAGGGTGGCAACCGTCTGCGCGCGCGCGTGATGGCCGGGCTGGGCCGCGTGGGTATGGCCGATCAGGCCGATATGGTGGTCAACGAAATGTCCGGCGGGCAGCAGCAGCGCGTGGCGATCGCCAAGGCCCTGGTCAATGACCCGGAAATCCTGATCGCCGACGAACCGACCGAAGCCCTGAGCCCTTCTGCGTCGCAGGCGGTCATGGAGCTGTTGCTGCAGGCCAGCAGCGATGGGGTAACGGCGCTGGTGGCCACCCACGATTCGGCCGTGGTGAATCGTTTGCGCCGACGCGTGGTCAGGCTGGAGGAGGGCCGGGTCGTGGCGGACGTGCCGGCCGGCGGCTTCGATGGCTAGGTTTTCGCGCCGGACGCTCCTGCGTGGCACGGCCGTGGCCGGCATGGCCGCAGTGGCCGCGGTGGCGTCCCCCAATTCCAACGCAGACGAGCTTTCCGACCTGCGCAGCAAACTGGCGGCGGCCGAGCAGGACCTTGAAGACTCCGGCCAGTCGCTATCGGCTTCCGACGCACTGCGGGCCGCCACCGCCGCCCGGTCCTCGGCGCTGCAGGTTCAGCTGCGGGTGACCGACGAGGCGCGTTTCCGAGAACTGGTCAGAGCCCAGGAAATCGACTACCAACTCGATATCGGGGCCCTGGAAACCGAACGCACGCGGCGTGAAATCGCAGACCTGGAATCCGAATTCGAATTCATCCGACGCTCGGTCGGTTCGCGCATCAGGGCGATCTACAAGGCCTCGCGCAGCACAAGCCCGCTGACATTGATCCTTTCCTCGGATTCGCTGACCGAGGGTCTGGACAAGGTGGCCGCGCTGGAGCAGGTGCTGCGCCAGGACCAGGACGAGATAAAGCGGCTTCTGGCCAAGCGCGAGGAAATCCGGCTGCGCTACGACCTGCTCAAGGATCAGCAGGACAACCTGGGCCATCTGCGTGAACAGAAAGCCGAGGTGCAGGAGGCCCTGGACCGGCGCTGGGAGGAGCACCTGCAGCGGGTCGAGGAGGTCAAACGGCAGCAGGCCGGCTACGAGTCAGACGTGCGCGCGTTCGCCGCCGAGCAATCCGCGCTGGGCGGACAGATCGATTACCTGAAACAGCAGATCGAGGACGAGCTGGCCCGGATCGAACGCGAGCGGCAGATAGCCGAAGCGCGTCGGCGCGCGGCGGGCTTGTCGGGCGGGGCCTATTTCCCGCCGCTATATGGAATCGTCACCACCGAGTTCGGCGGCTGCACCTACGGACAGTGCCCGCACCTGGGGATCGACATCGCCGCACCGCTGACGACGCCGATCGTTGCCGCCTCCAGCGGAGTGGTGATCAAGTCGGGCTACGCGATCGCCGGAAATCGCTGGGCCTCTTACGGTATGACCGTGATAATCGCCCACGGCACCAACGAAGAGACGCTTTACGCCCACTTGGCCGACACTTCCCATCCGCCCACCGTCAGGCAGGGGGATACCGTAATCGTCGGCGACACGATCGGGTACGTCGGCGTGACCGGCTGGACGACCGGGCCGCATCTGCACTTCGAGCTCCGCCGCAACGGGGCCCCGGTCAATCCACGCAACTCGATCGAATTCGGTTTCTAGGGATCGCCATGATCGGCCGAATCCGCACCGGTTTGGTCGGGGCGCTGATTCGCCCGTTGCCTCTGGTCGGAGCCCTGCTGCTGGCAGTGGCCGCGCTCCTGGCCGGAATGATGCTGGGCAGGTCGGAATTGCCCAGCCCGTTTCGCGACGGACACCCCGACCCGGAAGATGCCGCCCTCCTGGAAGAGGACTTCGCGGTCTTCTGGCAGGCCTGGTCGACGCTCCAGGACAACTTTTATGACGGTCCGCTCGACTCCCGGGCACTGATGCGCGGCGCGGTCGATGGGATGATCGGCGCGGCCGACGATGCCCATACCTACTTCTTGCCGCCCGAACGGGCCGGCACCCACCGCGACTGGATCAACGGCACCTTTTCCGGTATCGGGGTCTCGATGTCGCTGGAGCCGGACGGTGCGGTCCGGATTCAGCGGGTGTTTCCGGGTACCCCGGCGCGCGCCGCCGGCCTGCTGCCCGGGGACCAGATTCTCTCGGTCGATGACCGATTGCTATCCGACCTGCCGCTCGCCGAAGGCCTGTACCTGATCCGCGGAGAGTCCGGGACGGTTGTGGTGCTCGACATCCATCGGCCTGACACCGACGAGATGCTCAGATTCGAGATCGAGCGCTCGCGGATCAGCCCGCCCACCGTATGGGCGCGCCAGATCGACGGGTTCGGGTTCGTCGAATTGACCCAGTTCCGCTCGCGCACGGCCGGCGAATTGCAGGACGTGCTGGCCGAACTGTCCGAAGCCGGCGTTGACGGAGTCGTCCTGGATTTGCGGGGCAATGGGGGCGGGTTCTTGAGTTCGGCCCTGGGAGTTGCCTCGCAGTTCCTGCCGGA